>JAQTWR010000096.1 GCA_028689195.1 Anaerolineales bacterium
TTCAGCAGCCCCCCGTGCGATTCCACGATGGCGTTGATTTGCGAAAACATAACCGACAGGCTGTGCGCCAATTTGGTTTCTTCGCCCGGGGTTATCGCGTCAACTAAATTGGAGAGTCCCATCAAGTTTACGAACATCACCGTAGGGCTGGGAAAATCGGGGGGAATCTCTCTGGTCGCTACGTTTTCCATCAGCAGGGCAAGCACGGGCGCGGGGATGAAACTCGCCGCAGGTTCGATGGCGTCCAGAAGCCTGATAATTTGCTGCATTACTTCGTCTTTGTCCTTGCGGTTGATAAGCATTCCGCCTGAAATACGCCTGCCGGTTGTATTGAGTTTGATTTCGTAATCGCCCAACTTATCGGTCAAGTTATCCACCACAAGGAAATATCCCGGTTGTTTGTTGTTCTCGAACTCGAATTGATCGGCGACCCGCTCGTAAGCCTCTCTGGAAAGGTTGACGCGCTCATTAAGCCCGTGACTTTCGGCTAGTTTTGTGCGCTGCGCGTCTTTGCCTAGAAATACGTGCTCCATGCGGCGCGGCGTGCCAATATCCGCCGTCAGGTATTTCCCCGTATGAATGCCTATTCGCATTTGTAAACTAACGACGCCGGAAGCCATTTTGATTTCTGCGAACTCCCGCATGGCTCTTTGCATTCGCAGTCCCGCGCGGACAGCCCGCAGGGTATCGTCGTTTTGTTCGTTTTTGTGCCAGACCACCAGCATCGCGTCGCCGGTAAATTCAACCAACTCCCCGCCCGATTTGCTGATCACTTCGATCATTGCGCTGAAATATTTATTGATCTGATTCAGAATATCTTTCGCGCCTTCGCGTCCCTTGGGGGCGTTCGCTTCCATGAGTTTTGTAAAGCCCGCCAGATCGGTGAACATCATGGTTCCATACCGCCATTCTGGATTTACTTCGCCGGGCTGCAGGACGTCTATATCGCCCGGTTTGCGCGAGGTGTAATCGTATAAAATGTGCAGTAATGTCCGCAGATGACTGTGAACTTGGATCATAACGTCCACCGACGGATTCGCCCACATGGAAGCGTATAACTCGGCGGGAAGCAAATACCGTAAACGACTTTCGATTGCGGTAAGCGGCGATTTGGGAGACATGACTCGCATTATATCTTGAATTTTTTAGACGGCTTCGTTAGTGTGAAGGAGGGGATTCCGGTTTTTCGGGATCGGGCGGTTGATTCGATTTGTCTTCGCGCAGCAACTCGTATACCTGTAGGCAGCCGCGACAACAAAAATTCAATATCTTGCCGTCGAATTCCTTTGTAATATTGTATTTGGCGTTTGCCATCGCGCCGCAATGGTCGCATTTGATTGTGTCTACCATAGCATCACCGGTCCTATAATCAACGAGGGAATGATATTCGCAACCGCCAATCCGCGTAAGACGGTTTGAATTGCGAACAACATCAATAACGCCGCCGCGAAGGATTGCAGCCCTCCGCGCAGTTTGGGGCTGAGTAAATTTGCGGCGAGTCCAAAACCGAGCAGGGTGGGAACCGTTCCCAACCCGAAGGCGAGCATGGTCAACGCGCCGCCCAGCAGAGTCTGCGCGCGCGCTGCGAGGACAAGCATCGCAAAGACCAATCCGCAGGGGAGAAATCCCCAGAGGACGCCGAGCGTCAGCGTCGCAAGAAAACTTCGCTTGTCGAAGAGTCCGCGCATCCGCGCCATTGGGGAATTTCCGCGCGAGAGAGACATCAAAGTGGATTCTATCGGCGGAAGAATCCCCATCAAACTGAGCGAAACCAGCAGCATGACGATTCCCACAATCACAGAGAACGCGCCCTGCCAGCCCATCATCCCGCCCGCCTGATTGAGCAGCGAACCCGCCAGCCCGATGAGCGCGCCGAATAATGTGTAGGTTGTGATGCGCCCCAAATGCAGCGGAAGAAAGTTTTTGATGCGCGTCCAAACCGTGACGGGGCTTCCGTCTGGCGAGGCGTGCGCCGCCTGCCGCGCGGAGTAGATGGCGACGATGCCGCCGCACATGCCGAGGCAGTGACCAAAACTGCTGATGACTCCCGTTACGAAGGCGAGCGCAATATTGCTGAAAAGAATTTCCATTACAGACCTACGTCGAAGAAGGCGGATTGCGCTGTGCCGCCGCGCGTGATGATGACTTCGATGCGCCACCCGCCGCGCATAGTGAAGGGCGCTTCGGCGTGATATTTCCCGTCGGAGACGAATTCCATGGCAGGTTTGTTTGGCGGCATCCACATGGACGGCATGGTCAGGTCGAGGCTGATGACCGCGTCGTCAATGGATTTGCCGTCGAGGTCGGTCAGCGTGACGTCAAATTTTCCGGGCGCGCCCGCGCTTGGCGGATAGGGATTCAGCGCCAGCGAGACGATCATCCCGCCCGATTTTTGCGCGGCTGTGCTTTTGGGCAATTCGCCCGTGATCGCGGTCACATCTGCCGACGGGGGGATTGGCGCGCCGTCTTTAGAGACCGCGACCAAATCTTGTTGTACGCCCGCGCCGCCCATCATCATGTGCGAACGCCTCATGCTGATTGCGAATACTGCAAACGCAATCAAAACTACAATAGCAATCGTTCCAATTTTCTTCGCCATACGAATCTCCTGATTTTTTTTGGGATAATCCCAGAGCATATCACGGACTTGTTGAATTTTTGTAAAGGCAACTTAAAGATGCCGTAAAGATTGGGAATGAGGTTTTATATCCCAGATTTGGAATTGGGGAGTGGCTAAAAGAATGGGCTTTCATTAACCACGAAGTCACAAAGGCGCGGAGACTCAAAGGTTTCTTAGCGACTTGGCGGCTTTGTGCCTTTGCGGTTAGCCCATAAGATTAGTCACTCCTTGGAGTTGCTGGTATAAGCGGCAATCTTGAAAATAAGATAGAATGAAACCAGCTTGCTCCGTCTTTGCCGACGGTTTAAGTCAGACCCCTGTTTTTGCCTCGCCGCTGGACAGGGGTCGTTTAAGAAATTACGAATCCCAATCCAAATTATGAAGCGCGATCTCTACTTCAGCAAACCGATAATGAACGCGGCAGGCTCGCTTGGTTTCGCGCCTGATCCGCGCGCGGAACTTCCGCTGGGTTCATTCGGCGCGTTTGTCACCAATCCGATTTCGCTGCGCTCGCGGCAGCCCGCATCCCACCCAGGTTTGATTCAATTCCCCGGCGGATTTTTACTGCATACGGGTTTGCCAAATCCAGGATTCTCAGCGACGGTCAAGAAACACAGCGCGCGCTGGGATCGCGCCGATATTCCCATTATTGTTCACCTCATAGCCGAACATCCCGAAGAAACGCGGCAAATGACGAGAAGCCTCGAAAATATCGAGAACGTCATGGCGGTTGAACTCGGCTTCGCGCCGCTGTCGTCCGCCGATATTATCCTGATGAATTTGGAAATGTGCATGGGCGAAATCCCGTTGATATTTTCGCTGCCCGCCGAACAGATATTATCGCTGGGACCGAAGTTGATCAAAAACGGCGCGGACGCGATCAGCATGGCTACTCCGCGCGGCGCGATGATGAACGCGAAAGGCGAACTGGTCGCGGGCAGAATCTACGGTCAATCCATATTTCCGCGCGCGCTGGAGATGATCCGCTCGGCGAAGATAATCGGGCTGCCCGTCATCGGCGCGGGCGGCGTGTGGACGGATAAAGACGCGGCGGATATGCTCTCCGCCGGCGCGCTGGCGGTTCAAATAGACGCGGCTTTATGGCATCCGCGTAAAAACATTCCGTGACATTGCGCGCCTTTTATAAAAAATAAAAGAGCCTCGCTTTTCAGCGGGGCTCTTTTTTTGGGTCAAGTTGGAATTAAAGAACTACGACGTCGGCAGCTTGTAAACCCTTGGGACCTTTTTCGATGGTGAACTCCACCTTCTGTCCTTCTTGCAGGTTCTTGAAGCCTTCGCCCTTGATCGCAGAGAAGTGGACGAAAACATCAGGACCGCCTTCGCGCTCGATGAAGCCGAAGCCTTTTGTACCATTGAACCACTTTACCGTACCAATTACACGATCAGACATTTTTTGCCTCCTAAGCAAAATAAAAAAATAAGGTGACGCAGTATGTCTTTCATCGGGCGGTAAAGGGAACAACTGAAACGTTGTGTTTCGAGCTCGTCTTCATTTGTCCACAACGAAAACCTACTTGCATCCTACACGCGCAACTTTATCATGGAATTCTCATATTGGCAATTATTTTGCAAGTTCCAAAACCATCACGGGAATTCGACGATGCGCCGCGCGGATTTTGTATTGATCGTATCCTTTGTAATACGATACCGCCATGCCCCAGTATTTTTCCCGCTCCGCGCCTTCGGCTTGACGGGCGATATATTCCGCCGCGCGACCGTTTGCTTCCACCACGCATTTTGGATGCGCCTTGAGGTTGTAATACCACCCGGGATTATTCCGCCCGCCAAAATTCGAGGCGATCAACGCGATTTTCTCGCCGTCAAACAGACTCACCAGCGGCATGGAGCGCGGCTGTCCGCTCTTCGCGCCGATAGTGGTAAGTTGAATAATGGGCAAACCTACAACCTCCGAAACGGTATGTTTGCCTTTTGTTACTTTCAACGCCGCAGCGTCTGCGCGGTGAAGAATTGTGGACAACAACGCAGAGACCGGACGCAGCATTAAGAAACGATGTATCAGTTTTTGAAAAGCGTTTGGTTTTTTATCCATTTTGTTTTTTTCCGTAGAGGCGACATAAATGTCGCGATACATAAAAATATCATCAACCAAAAACACAACGCAACTTGCAAGCCGACGGATAGCGCGTGACGTTCGGGCGCCATGGCGTCTCCGTGCCATGTGATGAATAGGTGCGGAAGAATAGGCAGGCAAAGCAGGACGTAAATTCCCCAAAGCGGATTTTGATTCCACGCGCGTTTCCATACGGCGAATAAGGCGGCAAGCGTGAGCAGAATCCATAACGGGAGGATGAATTTCGCGGGGTAGACCAGCGGCTCGAAGTAATACGGAATTACGGGGTCGTATTTCCGCGCGAAGAAGGTATTGAGTTTGTCAAAACGAATCAGCGCGTCGAATTGATTCAGCGCGTCGGCGAAAGAGCGGATGAGATTGGAAAACAGATATTTCATGTAGCAGGATTTTCCGCGCGCGAAGAGCCATGCGCGATACCCTTCCAGCGCGGGAGATTCGTAGAAGGCGCGGTCTTGTCCGTTGGCGAAGGAGTCTTCGAGGGCGAGCAACTCTGGCGTAACGGGCATTCCGCAGGATTCAAAATATCCCAGCGCGGCGGTATCTGTGAGGATGCGTTTTCCAATAATATTATTCAGCGGAAAGACCCAGCGCCCGCCGAGATTGGATGTGTAGTTGTTGAGAAGGAAAATAAAGAGGAAAGACGCGACAAGAATCAATGCGCGCGGTTTCGCCCAGCGGAAAATTATCGCGAGCGTTAACATCCCCGCGAGCATGAGCAGCAGATATGCGTTTGTGTCGCGGGTGAAGGCGAGGAGAAACGCAGCGATGATTACTAGAATTACTTTATATATTTTCCACTTTTGCGCAAGCCAGATTCCCAAAGCGAGGAACAGGACGAAGAAAGTGACCGACAGCGATTCCGTCATCATTATATAGTCCCAGCTGGCGAGGCTGCGGACGAGGCTTAGGGCTAGGATAATACTGAAGGAGAACAGGTCGAGATGCGCGGTATGAAAAAACGCGCTAACGGTCAAGGCGAGAAAACTCCACGCGAGGATCGAAAATACGAGATGGAGAGTCGCTGCGGTCGAGACATCCTGTTGTGAAATTTTTAAGAGGAGGGGAAAAACAAAGGGACGCGCGTCGCCCCAAAATTTTTGGCTTTGAATAGGCTCTGTTGAAATGCGGAGGTAGGCGGTGGTATCGGCGAGCTCGCGCGGTTTTTGAATGGCGGGGAGGTTCGTCGCAACGCGGGTAATGACGTAAATTAAAAAGATAAGGGAGAATAATTTTTTTTTATTTGGCATTGGCAATTTGAAGACCTGATAGGTTTTCAAAACCTGTCAGGCCTTTTGTCTTGATGATCATTTTTCCAGCCAGATGGTGACGGGACCGTCATTGTGAATTTCGACTTGCATGTGCGCGCCGAATTTTCCCGTTTGGGTTGGGACGCCGTGACCGCGTAATAGTTCGGCAAATTTATTCACCAGCGGCTCGGCGACTTCAGGCAGCGCGGCGTCGATGAAAGACGGGCGGCGACCTTTGCGCGCGTCGGCGTACAGCGTGAATTGCGAAACGACGATGGCTTCGCCTTTGACGTCGAGAATGGATAAATTTGTTTTGCCTTGCGCGTCTTCAAAGATTCGCAGGTTGGCGGTTTTTTCGGCGAGGAATTGCGCTTGCGCTTCGCCATCGCCGTGACCAACGCCCAAAAGAATCAAGAGACCGTTTCCGATTTTGGAAATGGTCTCGTTGTTTACCGTGACGCTGGCGTAGGAAACGCGCTGGATTAGGATACGCATAACTAGCGGACTAGTTAACTAGTAGACTGGTCTGCTAGTTATGGAAGTTGAATCGCTTCGCGCACTTCGATCATCGTCTGTTCGGCGATGGCGCGCGCGCGGTTGCCGCCGTCGTGCAATATGTCTTGAATGTAATTGGGATTTGCGGCGAGCTCGGCGCGTTTGGCGCGGAAAGGCGCGAGGTTTTTGTTAAGATTTGCGGCGTAGCGTAATTTGCAATCCACGCAGCCGATTCCCGCGCGACGACATTCGACGTTGATCATATCCACTTCTTCTTGCGCGGAGAAAATCTTGTGCATGGTGAACACGTTGCAAATATCGGGATTGCCCGCGTCGGTTTTGCGCTGGCGCGCGGGGTCTGTCACCATTTCGCGCACGCGCTTGGTGGTCTCTTCGGGCGTGGATGCGATCTCGATGTGGTTGTTCAAACTCTTGCCCATCTTCTCTTTGCCGTCCAAACCGAGGACTTTCAAAATTTCGGTGTGCTTGGCTTGCGGCTCGATGAGGACTTTGGTGTTGTAGCGATGGTTGAACGAGCGCACGAGTTCGCGCGTAAATTCGAGGTGCGGGGCTTGGTCAATGCCGACCGGCACGATGTCCGACTTGTAGAGAACGATGCCGGCAGCCATCAACACGGGATAGCCCAGCAAGCCATAATTGACGTTGTCGGGCTGCTGGCGCACTTTCTCTTTGAAGGTCGGCAGGTCGGTGAGTTTGCCAAACTGCGTCACCATTGAAAGATAAGCGTGCAATTCCATCACCTGCGGCACATGCGACTGCACGAATAGAATCGTCTCTTCGGGTCGGATTCCCGCCGCGAGCCAATCGAGAGTCATCTCGAAGGTATTCTGTCGTAAATCCTGCGTGGTCTCGACGGTGGTTAAAGCGTGAACGTCGACGATGCAGTACACGCAATCGTAGTCGTCCTGCAGCGCGACGTAGTTTTGAATCGCGCCGAGATAATTGCCAAGATGTTGTCTTCCCGTTGGGCGCGCGCCCGAAAATACTCTGCCTTTTTTTGCCATTCTTTATCCTCGTTGTAATGTCGCTCTGAACGGAGCGAGGAGCCTCTACTGGTAGGGAGGAGATTCTTCGTTCCGCTCAGAATGACGAAATATTAGCTAACCATTTTTGAGATCAGATTGACCACTTCGCCGGGTTCTGCGTGACGATGAGTCTGCAACTTGGAGTAGATGAGATCCCCGTTTACCGCGACTTCAAACCTGCCGCCCTCGGAGGGAATCAGCGTCACAGATTCGATCAAATGCTCGAAGTTTTTCATCAACTCGCCCGTCAAGCTCACGGCTCGACTGGTGTAATGTCAAACCGCGCAGTAGGTAATCTCGATCTTTAGCATGAAGGTCTCCGCTTATGTCGTTGCTTGGCAAAGAACGCTCGCAATGACATTTTCAATATTGTTAGAAAATTATAACACGCCGCGTCTAAAGGCTTGTCATGCCCTGTTAGGCACGCTATAATCCCAACGTCGTTAAGAAAGTTGTAAGGAGAAAAACAGATATGCCAGTTTATACCTATCGTTGCGAATCGTGCGGCGTGCAATTCGAGCGCCATCAGTCGTTCACTGACGCGCCGTTGAAGACCTGCCCCGAGTGCCGCAAGAAGGCGTTGAAGAAGGTCATCACGCCCACCAAAATCATTTTCAAGGGTTCGGGTTTCTACGCCACAGATCACAAATCGCCTTCTGGAGATACCTCCAGCGTCAAAAAAGCGGAGAAGAAGGAAAAGGAAAGCGCCGCGAAAGAAAGCAAGTCCGCGCCGAGCGATGCGAAATAATCCGCGCAAAAAAAGCGATGCGTATGCGTCGCATTTTTTGTTTAATGTATACAAGGAGACATGATCATGGAAGATATTCTTAAAGCGCTCGTTAGTTCGCGTCAACAGGGAAATGCGGGTCAAAGCGCCGACCCGATGGCGGGTTTGGTTGGCGGTTTATTACAAGGCGCGCAGAATGTGAATTTATCTGACGGCGTGGACGCGGGCGATGTGATGGGCTTACTCGGCGGGCTGATGGGCGGCGCGCAGCAAGCGCAGGCGCCGAGTCAACCGCAGGCGAGCGGACTGGGCGGCATGATGGGCGCGCTCGAATCTGTTATGGGCGGGCAGCAAGGCGGAGCAAATGACCCAATCATGGAACTGCTTCAACCTTTTATTGCGCCGCTTGCTAAAAAAGCCAAAATTTCGCCCGAGGTTGCTGCGATTGTGATCTCTTTTGCGGCGCACCGGTTGCTTTCTCATCACCCGGATTCGGGACGCGACTCTAATCATTTTGACCTCGAAAATATGATGGGACAAATCGGCTCCGGCAATATTGACGTAAA
>JAQTWR010000097.1 GCA_028689195.1 Anaerolineales bacterium
CCACGGCTTTTTGCAGAGCATTGCTTTTAGTTTGTTGGGAAGATTTGTATGCTTTGGGCGACATAGTTTTCTCTCTGGTTTAGTAAGTTGTTACTAATTTAGTATATGCTTACTAAATTATCAAGGGTAAAAAAGCCGCAGTCCAAAAACCGCGGCTTGGAAGTTTCAGGTTGTTTTATGATGTTGTTATTTGTTCGATTTTTTCTTTGGCGGCGCTTGCATCATCCAAACTTGCAAACGACCCCAGATTGGCTTTGTGCTCATCGCCAAAAGTGAATTTCAATCCATAGGTGGACGGTCCATCAGACCAATCATGGGTCATGATCTCTATAGATGTCAATTGAATAAAAGAATACTTCCTCTCGCGCAAAGGCATGATCACATTCTCGTAGGCGTGGCGAATGGTTCGTGTGACGGGATCAACCGTCAGCGTTTGATTCAACCCAAAGATCGCCGAAGCAAGAATGGACAGGCTGACGGAAATTGCGCCTAGCGAAATGAGAGAAAAGAAAATCACCGGCACGCCAAAACCTGTCCACCGAGGTTTGATAAGTAGTTCGTAGGGCGCTAGCCAGGGAAGTAAACTAACGATGGAAAGGAATACCCGCATGCCAGCGGGAACGCGCTCTTTGATTTGAATTTGTCCATTGCTTTCTATGATACCTGCCATGATGTTAACCTCCTGTTTTGAAAAGAATGGTCGCGGCGCTGACGTGAGTGAGTTTGATGTTCATGCTGTTATTTTATTTCTTTTACACCATTCTTTCAATGTGATGCGCGGCGCGCCCAGCAAGCGGTTCGCTTCTTCGGGCGAGCCGTCTTCGCCCCAGCGTTCGTAATGTCCCATCAAGGTGGACATGCTTTTCCATTCGGTGTTGAAAGATAATGCTCCAAGAATTGATAACATCTTTGTAGAAATCGGCGCGATTTTTATATGTGGCGCGGCAATCTCTGTATAGATTTTCATCGCTTCGCCCATTGTGAATGCTTCGGGTCCAAAAATGTAAAGTTCCTTGTTCAAGGCTTCATCGCTTTGATAACTCTGCGAAACCATGCGGGCATAATCTTCGGCGGCAATCCAATGTAATTGGTGGATTTGATGCCCGATCAACGAAATATTTTTTCCTTGAACGAATAACGGCAGAGTCTCCATGAACCACGTACAGCGGAAGATGGTGTACGGCACCCCGCTGGATTTGAACGCCGCTTCGCCTCTGACCTTTGACCTGCTCTCTGGCGTATCGGCTTTTTTCTCGCTGAGGGCGTACGCCGAGATCAACGTGACGCGTCCAACGCCAACGGCTTTGGCAGTCTCAGCAATGCGCTTCACACCCAGATGGTCGGCGCGTTCAAAGTCCGCTTCGCTGGGTCCGCCTTTCACGTTGACATGGACTCCGTCACAGCCTTGCATGGCAGACTTGAGCGAGTCCGCGTCTTCATAATCGCCTTTGATGAATTCGTGTCCTTCGCCGAGCATGGACTTTGCCTTCTCGATATTCCGCGCCAAAATGCGGACGTTGAATCCATCTGCCTTGAGTTGTTGCGCGACGGGTTTTCCCAACATGCCCGTCCCGCCGATAACGAGAATGCGTTTGTTTGTAGTTGTCATTTCTTTATTCCTTTTCGACTCATCAGAATCATGGATGTGATGATGACCACATCCTGCGCGAAGTGGACTGCCCACGCGATGAATAATCCCTGCGTTTCGATGAGACTCATCGCCAGCAGCCAGCCGAGAAATCCCGCCATCAGCGCTCCGACCACGCCGCTTGGCTGACCGAAGTAATGCGGAGCGCCGAAGACGATGCCAGAAATCAGGATGATGACAGAGACCGAGAGAATTCCATACAGCGGCGAGACGATTCCCATGCGGAAGATGGCTTCTTCGGAGAAGGCATTTGCAATCGAGAAAAGAATCGCCCATGCCAATATCCTCCAAATCTCCGAGGTTTTCAAAACCCCGGAGATTTTTATATTTGCTTTTTTCACTTGCAGGAACATGAAGATGCCAGTGGCAAGCGTGATGAAAAATCCCATGCTGATGGCGACTTTAAGCCATGTTTCCTTACCTGTGATTCCAAGCCAGTTGATTTTGCTGATGTGTACGTTCACATCTCCGAAGCGGAAGAAGGTTGCAAAGTTTTCGGGGCTTAGAAAATAAGTGAAGGTCAAAACCAGCGCGGCAAGAATCAATTGCATGGATTGAAACTTGATCTGCGAATCAATCACCGCGTTGGAGTGGAACACGGTTTTGATGTTGGCAGTGACAGGTCGAAGGGCGAAAATGCCTGCGAGGGCGAGTCCAATTATCAGGGCGGTAAGAAGCGGAATCATCTTTTCCTCTGATTCAACAACTTCAGCGCATGAGTCTCGGCGTCGTTGCCCTGATATGAACCGACGAGATTTCCATTCGAGTCCAGCACGGCGAGCGCGAGAATCTTATTTGTATCTTTCAAGCCAAACGCCTTCGTCGTACTCCCATCCCAATCGGGAAAGATAAGCACATAGTCCGCTGAGTTTGCTTCGGCGGGAAGAGACGCGGCGGCTTTGGCATAATTCTCCTTCATGGCTTTTTCTGCGAAGCCGCGAAAGAGTTTGGGAATGAAACGCAAATCCACGATGTTGGCGACGAGAAGCGATTCAGCGGCGTGATATTTTTCATCGGCGCGTATCGCCGCGTTGACCTTTGCCGCATCGTCCGCTGTTTCCTGCGTGTGGAACAACAACACAGCGGGTTTGCCGATCTCATGCAAGTTCACTTCGCGATTCGAGCCGATGGCTTTTAGGATTGGTAATTGCAGGCTCTGCCCTAAGCCTGTCGAAAGGTTGGAAAGTGAAGGCTGGTAATTAGCGCTTGGTAATAGGTTGCCGTCAACTGTCAACTGATTACTGTCAACTGATAACTGTTCACTCGGCGCTGCCATCAAAACCACATCCGTTCCTTCGACATAACCGATGACCATACGCGCCGTCTCTTGTCCCGACATCATTGCCGCGCTCATACCGCCTGCGAAAGCCCACGCGCCTGTGAGGAAGAGATTCGGAATCGGCGTCTTGGCTGGCAAGCGATTCATGTAAACGTTATCCACGCTTTGCTCTGTGCCGTAGATCGCGCCATTCGTGTTGCGGCTGTATTTCCAGTTGGTGAGCGGCGTGCCGACTTCCATGTATTGGATGTGCGTACGAAGATTCGGAATCAATTTTTCGGCGCGGTCAATTAACACATTGGCGGCATCGAATTTGATTTCGTTGTACTGCGGGTTATTGCTGTAATTTTCCAGATTGCCGCCCGTGCCCCATTGGTTGTCGCTGTTCCAATCGGCGAGCGCGAACAGCCCCAACACCGATCCGCCCGCAGGCGCGCAATCAGGATCGGCGACGTTGTAATAGGTGAGTCCCATGCCCGTGTTGGCGAAATCGCCTTTCATCGCGGCGGCATAATCCTTGCCGATGTTGTAACTCGCGGGTAAAAACATCTCGTGATGCGTCCAACCTTCGGCGCTCAAATCGCAATCCAAGCCGAGATACACAACAAGATTGGAAGCCGACGGTTTGCCCGCTTCGATTTTTTGAACATACTCCGCGGGTAGATGATCGCGTCCGATGAATTTCAACAGCGTATCGGGAGCGTTGGCATTGCTGATAATGACATCCGCTTCGACGCGCAAACCCTTTTCGGTCTCGACTGCCACAGCGCGTCCATCCTTGACCTCGATGCGGTTCACCGTTTGCCGATAGCGAATCTCGCCTCCGTGCTTTTTCAGCGTCGCTTCGATGGCGCGGCTCATTGCCATGCTTCCGCCTTCGGGATAGTATGCGCCCATCAGGTGATAACTGACCCACGGGAAGATGTAAACCGCGGCGTTGAGCGTTTCGGGCGGAAGCCCGTAATAGCCCCACAGAGTTGAGATGACCGTTTTCAGTTCCGCGTCTTGAATGAACTGACTCATGTACTCGTCCCAACTCATGGACATTGCCGCGAGCATCTTGGGATATTCGATTGGCATCTGCTCCATAGGCGGACGAATCCCCGCCTCGCCTTCCGCGCCGAAGCGGCGCACCTGCCAGAAGGTCTCGATCATATCGGCGATGATGGCATGAATCCCCTTGCGCTCGTGCGGAAAATGCTTGACCAACTCCGCTTCGTATTTCACAACATCCGCATGGGCAGTGACTTCATGCTTCGGGAAGCGCGCCGTATAAAACGGATCCATGCGATGAAAATGCACCTGATCCAACACGCCCAAATCTTTCAGCACGGGGTAAGCCCATCCACCTGGAGCCGCGCCATCGAGCGCGTGCAGAGCAACCTCGAAGCGATATTTTCCGCGCCGAAATTCGTGGGCGTATCCGCCAGGGACGGCGTGATGTTCGAGAACCAAAACTTTCTTCCTCGCCTTCGCGAGATACGTGGCGGCGCTTAATCCGCCAAGCCCTGCGCCGATAACGATGATGTCAAATTTTTCCATTTTTTGTTTTCCTTGATTTATGTCGCGACATAAATGTCGCGTTACGAATTCTTTATGCGATTGCGATACATCCAATATCCCGCGAGTCCCATCAGCAGGGACATTACAATGCTGTCGTTGGTCGGGGAGAGGATGAGACTGCTCCAATTGTTGGAAGCGATAAAGCCATTCAACAGGAAGGGCATACTGACAGCGTTGACGATTTGATGCAGCAGGAAGGTCGTCCACACGGTTTTGCTGGCAAGGCGAATCTCGCCGAAGAAAAATGCGGTGGGGAAGAGGACGATCAACCCAATGGCGAGAAAAACGGGAACGCCATACGGAGTCGCGGCTTGTAAATCTGCGCGAGGGAGGAAGTAATAGTAGTAAGGCAGATGCCATGCCCACCAGACGACAGCGACAATGGCATGATTCAACAGCGGATGAATCTTTGCCGCTTCGAGGCGCGGAGTTAAATATCCGCGCCACGCAAATTCTTCGAAGATGTTTTTCATGATCGAGCCAACGAATATCACCCCGACAGCGGAGAGATACACGCCGAATCCTTGCGCGGCAAATCCGTCGGCGCTGATGGTTTTGAAAACGAGACTCAGCCCAAAGGTCAGAAGCGAAGCGAGCGGATAAATGAGAAGCGCCGCCAGATACCACTTCCAGCCTGAGATGAGATTCAGCCCAAAGCCCGAATCCTTCCAGCCATCGCCTCCAAATGCGCGGAGCAAGAATCCCGCGAGAGCAGGAGTCGTCAGCCAGACCAGCGCCCCCAAACTTTGCAACGGCGGCATAGTGTTGCCCGTCACGTCGTTGAGCCAAATGCCAAGCCAGCCGCCAAAAACAGCGAAGAGCGAAACGATAACGATGTTGCGATTAGATTTGTTCATGGTTCCTCACATAAGATGCGTTGAATAGAACCGCCTTCAAGCAGGCGGTTTGAAAATTCGAGCGATTTCGATAGGCTATTTCAGGGGCGGCAGTTTATTGATTTTTTTGATCGTTTTATCGAGCCACGCCAATTCGGATTTGTAATAGTCCGCGCCGTAATCGGCGGTGAGTTTCCAGAGTTGACTCATGCGCGTCATGCCTTCGCGCGCGGAATTCTCTTCCACCGAAGCGGGGATTTGAGTGTGGAAGGCTTCCAGCATTTCGCGGATGTTGTTCGCGCGCGCTTTCAAAAGTTCGATGATCTCTTCGTTGGAACTGGCGTGCGAAAAAAAGATTTGAATCAGCCAGGCTTCGCGCGTGGCGGCGAGGGGCAGGGGTGTGACAACCCAGCGATGCAATTCGCTTCTTCCTTCCTCTGTGATTTGATATTGTTTGCGATTGGGCTTTCCCTCGCCTTGAATGATCTGCGATTCTACGAAGCCGTCTTTTTCCAAAGTTTCCAACGCCTTATAAATATGACTCTGCGCGGCAGACCAAAAATGCGCGACCGATTGGTCGAAGAATTTTTTTAGGTCATAACCCGTCATGGGTTGGTATTCGAGAAATCCGAGAATGGCGTGGGCGAGCGGCATGATTGTTCCTTTTGTTTTATATAACTACACGGGAATATTATCAAATAGGCTTATATCTGTCAAGGGGTAAAATAAAAAATCCCCGAAACTTCGGGGATTTGAGTTTATCTGCCAAAGCCGCCTTGCAGGGTTTGGTAACTCTGAAGCGCAAGGAAGGCAAACATGATCGCCATGTAAACGCTGTTGAGGAAGATAAATCCAACAACCGCCACGACGCCGCCCGCAATGACCGAGAGCCAGAGCGATTTGCGTATCCCGTTCAGCGGGTCTGATTTGGCGAAGATGTGCCGCGCAACATTTCCGCCGTCTAATGGATAAATGGGCATGAGGTTAATCAAGCCCCAGAAAATATTTACCCACAGCAGGCTTACGATCAATAAGTTGAGGATGGCGTTTCCGTTTGGAAATCCCGCCATGGGAATTGGGATGAAGCCAAGTATCGTGGTAATGATAATCGAGCCGCCAAACGCGCTTGTCAACGCAAGGATGAGCGCGGCGAATAAGAATCCCGCGCCGGGCCCCGCAAGCGTGATGATGACTTCCTGATTTGGCGTGAGCGCGATGTTTGCCCATCCGCTTCCCCAAGCGACGGGTTGCGGCACGGTCAATCCGCCTGAGAGGTGCAGGATGATTTGCGCGTGTTGACCAAATCGGCGCATGGCAAGCGCATGTCCCAGTTCATGGATGAGAATAGACGCGAAGACGGCGACAATCCAAATGGCGATGTCGGTCAAATTGCGCGAAGACGAACCCAGCAAAATAGCGATGACCCAAAAAAGCGGATGCACGCGCACGGGAATGCCAAAGACGGCGAAGCGCAGATCGAAACGAGTGGGAGGGGGGAGTGTGAACATGGCTCGTATTATAACGATGTTTGAAAAGCGGATTGTCTTTTGGTGATAGAATCCTTTCTGTCATTGCGAGGGTGTTCTTCCCGAAGCAATCTTGTCAATCCAAGAGATTGCTTCGCTCTGCCCGCAGCGATATAAAAACCACACGGAGAAACCTATGTCCACACCCGTAATCATTGACGCAATTCGCACGCCGATTGGCGCGTTGGGCGGCATCCTCGCCTCTGTGCGCCCCGATGATCTCGCGGCGCATGTCATCAAAACAATTCTCGAACGCAATCCATTCGATCCCGCGTTGATCGAAGAAGTTTTTTTTGGATGCGCGAATCAGGCGGGCGAGGATAATCGCAACGTGGCGCGTATGGCTGCGCTGCTATCGGGGCTGCCCGTCGAAGTCGGCGGCGTGACCGTCAATCGTCTCTGCGCTTCGGGACTCAACGCGATCAATCAAGCCGCGCGCGCGATTAAATCCGATGAAGGAAGTATCTACATCGCGGGCGGAGTTGAATCGATGAGCCGCGCGCCATACTCTTTGCCCAAAGCGGAATCTGGTTACTCGTTTGGGAATCTAACCGCGTATGACACCGCACTCGGCTGGCGGTATCCCAATCCAAAAATGAAAGCCATGTACGGCACAGACTCGATGGGCGAGACGGCGGAAAATATCGCCAAAGAACGCCCGCATATTACGCGCGAAAAACAAGATGAATTTGCGGCAAGGTCGCATCAGCGCGCGATTGCCGCGATTGATTCTGGAAGGTTCGCGCAGGAAATCGTTCCCGTTTCCATTCCGCAAAAAAAAGGCGACGCGAAAATCGTCGAGACCGACGAACGTCCGCGCCGCGACACGACAATGGAATCCTTGGCGAAACTTAAACCCGCGTTCGCCAAAGAAGGCGGAACCGTGACGGCGGGAAATTCTTCGGGGTTGAATGACGGCGCGGCAGCGCTGTTGGTGATGAGCGAAGAAAAAGCGAAAGCCTTGAATCTTAAACCGCTGGCGCGAATCGTAACTTCCGCATCTGCGGGCGTGCCGCCGCGCGTGATGGGTTTAGGTCCCGTGCCTGCCGCGCAAAAAGCGTTGCAGCGCGCTGGATTGACAATCAAAGATATTGGCTTGATGGAATTGAACGAAGCCTTCGCAATTCAGTCGCTGGCGGTAATCGAAGATTTGGGTATTGATCCCGATTTGGTCAACGTCAACGGCGGCGCGATTGCGTTGGGGCATCCGCTGGGTTGTTCGGGCGCGCGCATTATGACAACGCTTGTGCATGAGATGAAGATCCGCGGCAACGTCAAATATGGCGTTGCGACGTTATGCGTCGGCGTGGGGCAGGGCGAAGCGACGGTGATCGAATATCTTGGGTGAATGGAGTTCAAGTGAAAAAGATAATCCCCTTCCTTTTTTTCCTTTTCTTTTTAGCTGCCTGCGTTGCGCCTGCTTCGCCGCCGGAGCAGCCGACGCAAGTCGTTCCGCTTGCGGCAACCCCGACGTTGATTATTCTGCCGCCAACGCCGCAGCCAGCCGTTCGACTTCCCACGCTTACGCCTTTGCCGCCGCCGCAGACTCTCCCTTCGACTCCGGTTTATTTTGGGCTTGGCCGCGCATGGACGGATGTGCAGGACAGCATTGACGCGGGCGAAAGCAAGACGTATGTGTTGAACGCCATGCAGGGACAGATCATGTCCGTTTCGATTTCGGGCGGATATTTCCCGCTTCAGATTCAAGGCCGCGACGGTACTGTGTTATGTCCCGTCGAGCGCGACCGCGAATGCGCTTTCTGGCGCGGCGCTTTGCCGCTTTCGCAGGATTATTTCATCACCGTCAATTCGGGCAGCGCGACGAATTTTTCCCTGCGCATCGCGATCAATCCGCCTGACGCGCTGGAGCAGACTTTCCGATACACCGATCCCGCGACCGGAAGCACGCTTACTTATTCGGATCAATTCGCGCCCGCAGATATTCC
>JAQTWR010000098.1 GCA_028689195.1 Anaerolineales bacterium
TGTATATTTTGTCCAAAGTTGATATTTCTTCGCCTCAAATCGGCGAACTGCTTGGCGGACGCGATCACTCCACCGTATTGTATGGAATAAGAAAAGTCGAGAGCGACGAGAAACTCAAAAGGCGGGCGGAGAATATTTGGAACAATTTGTTAAATCAAACCGTAGCGGTTTAATGGACAGCCCCGAGGAAAACTTGGGGCTGTTTTTTGTCGCGGGGTTTTCTTGTGTTATAATCCCGCCGCCCTAAAAAGGGCCACATCTTGCCTGAGACGGGCAATAAGCGTCTCTGAGCGGGTTATCTTACCCCCGCTAAACCCACTCCATTCAGCGCCGTTAATTTGCGCGCGGGAATGGAAAAACAAGGAGAAAGAATGGCTGTAATTTCCATGAAAGCCCTGCTTGAGAGCGGCGTCCACTTTGGGCATCGCACCAACAAGTGGGATCCCCGTATGAAACCGTACATCTTCACCGAGCGTAACGGTATTCATATCATAGACCTGCAACAGACAGTCAAGTTGTTGAATCAGGCGTACAATGTCATCCGCGATACGGCTGCAAACGGCGGCAATATTTTGTTTGTCGGCACCAAACGCCAGGCGCAAGAAACCGGCGCTGAAGAAGCCGCTCGCTGCGGTATGCCTTATGTCACCGAACGCTGGATGGGCGGTATGCTCACCAACTGGACAACGATGTTTAAGCGTATTCAGGAATTGGAACGCCTTGAAAAAGTGCGCGACACCGATGAAATCAACCGCCTGACCAAAAAGGAAGGCTTGCTCGTTCAACGTGAAATTACGCGCTTGCAGACCCGTTTATCGGGCGCGCGCATTATGAAACGCCGCCCCGATTTGTTGTTCATCATCGACGTGGGACGCGAAGAAGCCGCCGTGCGCGAAGCGAACCTGCTCAAAATCCCGATTGTGGCTTTAGTAGACACAAACTGCAATCCGCAAAATGTGGATTACGTCATTCCTTCCAACGACGACGCCATTCGCGCCATCAAATTGCTTGTCGCTAAGGTCGCCGACTCGGTATTGGAAGGCAAAGCCATGCGCAAAGAAGACGACGGCGAACAGGCTGCTACAGATGTAAAACCTGAAGGCAAGCCCTCGAAACGCGCCCCCCGCAAACCCGTAGTTGAAGCCGATCAGGAAGAAGGCGAAGAGATTTTGTTGGGCGAATCCACTTTGGCGAAATTGAACGTTACCCGTAAAGCGGAAGATGACGTGGTTGCGGACGCTCCCGTTGCGGATGCGCCTGCAGCAGACGCTCCTGCAGCAGACGCGGCATAGAATTTAACACGAAGGAAAGTTAGGATAGATTATGGAAATCACGACACAGATGATCAAGGAATTGCGCGGCGCGACCAACGCTCCCATGTTGGACTGCCGCAAAGCCTTACAAGACGCCGACGGCGATTTTAACAAGGCTGTAGATTGGTTGCGCGAAAAGGGGATGGCAACCGCCGCCAAGCGCTCCGACCGCGACGCATCCAATGGCGTTGTCGAACTCTACTCCCACGGCAGCGGACGCGTCGGCGTGATGGTCGAAGTCAACTGCGAAACCGACTTTGTCGCCCGCGCCGAACAGTTCCGCACCTTGGCGCACGAGCTCGCTTTGCAGATCGCCGCCAGCGCGCCGAAATACATTACCGCCGAGCAAATTCCCGCCTCCGAGCTCGAGCATGAGGCAGGTATCGCCCGCGCCCGCGCAATTGAAGAAGGCAAACCCGAAAAGATGATGGACAAAATCGTCGAGGGACGTTTGGAAAAGTACAAGGACGAAGTCTGCTTAATGCGCCAGACTTATATCCGCGACGAATCAATGACCATCGAGAAACTGGTTTTGCAGGCTATCGCCGCCATTGGTGAAAATTTGATCGTGCGCCGCTTCCAGCGTTGGGAATTGGGCGAAAGTTCCAAGCAAGACTAAAATATTAAAAGCCAGCCTTCGGGTTGGCTTTTTTTATAGAGAACTTTTCTATAAGAAGTTAATTTTGGAGGCATAAATGGCTGAATTGAAATACAAACGCATTTTGCTTAAGTTAAGCGGCGAAGCTCTTGGCGGAGAGGCGGGTTTTGGCATTAACGTGCAGGAAGCCGAATCGATTGCCAGTCGCATCAAAGAAGTGCGCGGCATGGGCGTGGACGTGGCGGTTGTAATCGGCGCGGGAAACCTGTGGCGCGGCAAACAAGGTTTGGAGCGCGGCATGGATCGCTCTACCGCAGATTATATGGGCATGTTGGCGACTATGATGAACGCAATGGCGTTGATGGACGCTTTGGAAAGACAGAATGTGCTGACCCGCGTCATGTCTGCAATCGAGATGCGCGCTGTCGCTGAACCGTATATCCGCCGCCGCGCAATTCGCCACCTTGAAAAAGGCAGGGTGGTGGTCTTTGGCGCGGGGACGGGCAATCCGTTTTTCTCCACCGATACGGCGGCAGCCCTGCGCGCCACTGAAATAGACGCGCAACTTGTCATCAAAGCCACAAAAGTGGACGGCGTGTACGACTCTGACCCGAAGAAAAACCCCGACGCGAAGAAATTCGAACGCCTAAGTTATATCGAAGTTCTCAATCGCCGCCTTGAAGTGATGGATAGCACAGCCATCTCATTGTGCATGGAAAACAACCTGCCGATTCTTGTATTGAACTTATGGGATTCAAACGCCCTGCTCGGCGCATTGCGCGGCGAAGCGGTTGGTACTTTGGTTGGATAGCGTACCCCAATCAGCGCGGTTTTTTTCTTTTGCGGCGGCATCTTTCCGGTTTGCAAGCGCTAAAATTATCGAACTTGACACAATGAAAGCCATGTTCTAAAATAGACCAATAAATTTATGCCCGATACGGGCATTACATCCCTTTAGGAGGGCTGGTTTGTCTAAAAATCGTACGCAACAAATGGTAGATCGTCTGCGCGAATTACAAGCGTCCTCGCCCGACATCGAAGCTTCGGCAGTCGTCAGTGTGGACGGTTTGAGCATCGCGTCTGCTCTTCCGCAAGGCGTGGAGGAAGATCGCGTTTCAGCCATGTCTGCCGCCATGCTTTCATTGGGCGAGCGCATCGCTGGCGAATTGGGGCGCGGCACCCTTGAACAGGTTTATATCAAGGGCGTTAAAGGATACGTCGTCTTAATGTCAGTCGGCGAAGAAGCCGTTCTCACCGCGCTGGCACGCGAACAGGCAAAACTTGGACTTATTTTCCTTGACATGCGTCGCGCCGCCGAAGACCTGGCGAAGTTGATTTAGCGGAGTTGTTATGAGCCCCATTCAAAAAAGTAATCTGTATTACCCCAATAAATTTGGCATGATCACCATCAAATCTCTCGAAGAGGTGATGGGTAAAAATGGTTTGAACGCGATATTAAATCTTGCTGGTTTGAATAATTACATCGAGAATTATCCCCCCGACAATCTTGATAAAGGCTTTGACTTTGCCGAACTCTCCGCAATCGGCTCCGCCCTCGAAGATATGTACGGACCGCGCGGCGGACGCGGCTTAGCTCTGCGCGCGGGACGCGCCACCTTCTCTGACGCGTTGAAGAATTTTGGCGCATTGGCGGGCGCGGCAGATCTTGCCTTCGTCGTCCTCCCGCTGCAATCTAAACTGCGTATCGGTTTGCCCGCTTTCGCAAAAATATTCACCCAACTTAGCGATCAGGAAACCACCGTCGAAGAGAAAGATACCGAATGGATTTGGACCATTCATAAATGCCCGTGCTGCTGGGGACGCACAGGCGCGGATAAACCTGTCTGCTTTATTTCGACAGGTTTGCTGCAAGAAAGTTTGAAGTGGGTTTCAGGCGGCAATGAATTCCGCGTAAACGAATCTAAATGCATCGCTGTCGGCGATAACGTTTGCGAATTCATCGTCCAAAAAGAACCGATCTCTTAACCTCTCTGAAGGCTGGCATGACAGACATCAAGTCCAAAATACTCATCATTGAAGACGACCTTGACGTAGCCGAAATGCTGAACGCATATTTTCGCGTTCAAGGCTACGAGGTGTTCACCGTCAACTGGGGCGAGGATGGCGTCCGCTCCTGCCAGACCGTTCACCCAGACCTTGTCATCCTTGATATCCGCCTGCCCGATATTGACGGTTACGAAGTCGCGCGGCGTTTACGCGGAGACCGCCGCACGGCAGATATTCCCATTATTTTTCTCACCGAAAAGCGCGACCGCTCAGACCGCCTGCAAGGGTTGGAACTCGGCGCGGACGATTACATTACCAAGCCGTTCGACGTGCAGGAATTAAGATTGCGCGTCCGCAACGCGCTTAAGCGCTTAAGTCAGGGTTCGCTGACCAACCCCGTTACCAGTTTGCCTGAAGGCGCGTTGGTAGACGAACGCTTCTCCGAAATTCTGGATAAAGACGGCGTGGCTGTCTTGTTCATTTCCATCGAAAACATGGACGCCTTCCGCGAAGCCTACGGATTTGTCGCCTCAGACGACGTGTTGCGCGCCATCAGTTTGATGATTGTCAACACCATGCGCGAAGTCAGCCGCCCCGAAGACTTTCTCGGACATTTAACCGCCACCGATTTTATGATTGTTCTGCCGCCTTCCAACCTTGCCGCGTTGAGCGAAAAACTTCGCTCGCGACTCGAACAATCTATGGAATATTTTTACCCCATCAAAGACCGCGAGCAAATGACAAAACGCAAAGACCGCCTCGGCGTAAAATTAGCGGAAGTGGCGTCTGTGAAAGGAAAGTTTGAGTCGCTCGACCAAGCCAAAATGGAACTGGCGCGGCTCAAAAGTTAGGAGTTGATTTGCGCATTACGGTCGTAACGCCAACATACAACGAAGCGGAGAACCTGCCCAAGCTGGTCTCCGCTTTATTTTCGCTTCCGCTTGATTTACGCATCCTGATCGTGGACGATAACAGCCCTGACGGCACGGGGCGCATTGCCGACGAATTAGCCGCTGCGCATCCAAACTGCGTCGCGACGCTGCACCGTCCCGCCAAAATGGGATTGCGCTCCGCGTACTTGAATGGGTTTCGGAAAACCTTAGAGGAAGGCGCGCAAGCCATCGTCCAAATGGACGCGGATTTTTCCCACGATCCCGCCGAACTCGTTACAATGGCGAAGTTGATCGAAACGCACGACCTTGTGCTTGGCTCGCGTTATATCCCCGGCGGGGCGGTAGACGAACGCTGGTCGTTTTGGCGCAAGAGCCTTTCAGGATTTGGAAATTTCTATGCGCGCACAATCTTGAACATCCCCTTGCGCGATACGACCACAGGATACCGAATGTGGCGGCGCGAAACGCTGCTGCAAATGCCTTTGGAACGCGTACAATCCAGCGGATATGTTTTTCAAGTGGAGATGGCGTATCTTGCGTATTGTCTCGGCTTCGATATTATAGAAACGCCCATTTATTTTGCCGACCGTCGTTGGGGAAAATCGAAAATATCCTTTGATATTCAATTGGAAGCGGCGCTGCGCGTTTGGCGCGTTTGGTGGGGATACCGCGATTTGAAAAAAGCGGGAAAGTCTGCGCGGATTGGTCAATAACCGCCCATAACTTGTTACGGCTCAATATATTCCTTTAATGGCAGAATAACCGTAAACATACTGCCTTTCCCCGCTTCGCTTTTCAGGTCAATTTTTCCGTTCATAATAGAAGCCAGTTTTGCGACAATGGATAAGCCCAGCCCAAAGCCGCTTTGCTTGGACGCCTCTGCGCTGTTTACCTGCTCAAAGGCTTCAAAGACGCGCTTTTGGGCATCTTCGGGAATTCCCGCGCCCGTATCAATCACTTGAATCGCCCATTGCGCCTTGTCTTTTTTGATGAAGCGCACGGTGACGGATCCAGTTTCAGTGAACTTAACCGCGTTATGCACAAGGTTCATCACGATTTGACGCAGCCAGAATTGGTCGCCAATCAGTTTTTTCGGCAATGCGGGGTCTATATACTCTATCAGCGCCAACCCTTTTTTATGCGCATGGAAATTCAATGTGGAAAGCAGAGGACCGATCACTTCTTCCACATTAAAAGGATACTCTTTTAAGACCACCTTTCCCGTTTCTATCTGCGCCTGCCCAACCAGATTGTTGATAAACGAAAGCAATTGATTCGCGCTGTCCAGAATCTCCGCGGTAGCCTTTCCCTGTTCCGCGCTTATATAGCCAAAAGAACCGTCCTGAATCATCTCGGCGTAACCGATGATTGCGCCCAACGGCGAGCGCAAGTCGTGTCCGAAACTCGCCAGCAATTGACTCTTTAATCGGCTCGCTTCGCTGATCTGTTCATGCGCCCGCTTTTGTTCGGTGATGTCGTTGATTAGCAACACGCGCCCGCTTCGCCTCCCGTTTTGGTCAATGACCGAAGTTGTCCTCAGTTTGAAGATTAACGGCTCGCCGGCTAGTTCGATTGAGATTTCCTGATTAATCTCTCCTTGCGGATTTGCTGTCTGCCATTCGCGCCACTTGGGCAGCAGAGTGGCGATTTCATGCCCGATCAAATTGCCCGTATTTTGGAAGATGAACGTGCCGACCGGGTTAATATCCACGATGCGTTCTTTGTAATCCAATATCACAACGCCGTCTTCCATCGCGTTGAATACAGAGTTGTGCGCCACCGGCTGCAAATCCATGAAGCGGTAGCGCAGAAAACTGATCGAGAGAAATAGGTTGCTTAAACTTAACGCAATCGGGGTCAGGTCTAAAGCGGGCAGCGGATTCAACCCCGAAACATACATGGCGTTTGCGAGCCACGGAAAAGCCATTCCCGCAAGCATGATGCGCGCCTGGCTTTGATACAGGCTTTGTCCGCGCATGGCGATTTGGAAAAATAAGATGGTGATTACCGTGATTAAAATGTACTGAAAGGCTACGACAAAGAAGAACGATTGCCCGTGGGTAACGTTCAGCGGACCAAAAGACAAATTATTCGTCAGTTGAACGTCCGCCCAGATTTGACCGTGCAAGTCGTTCGTCAAGGCGGCAAGGACGCATAGACCGGCAAACGAAGCCAAAAGAATCCTGCGCGTAGAAGTTAACCAATCGCCATGACCGCTGTAATGCAGGGTGAAAATGAACATGCCCAGCGCCACGTATGAAATGCCGAAATACTCGAGCTTTGCCCATAGAATTTTTTCCGCCGTATTGGTTCGGACAATTTCCAAGACATACGTCAGCGACCACTCCATCGCGCAGATGATGGACAATATCAATCCGTACACTCCCGGCACGGCGCGCAGCCTCCAGATGCGAATCAGGAGCAACAGCCCAATCACGCTTCCCGCAATCAGGAGGATAATGTATGCGATGTAATAAGGGTATGTTTCCATGCTCTTTTTATTTTAATCCTAATTTCTTTTTTGCGCGTTTCGGTTTTGTTCTAATTTTATCTCCGCGTTTTCGCGACAAAAATAAAGGTCTCTTATAAAGAGCAAAAATAATACTGTCGAATTTTCCCCGTTTTCATGTACAATTGCGCCCATGCCTAAAACCATCAATGTCTTATTTCTCGCGGCAGAAGCCGAACCTTTTGTAAAAGTGGGGGGCTTGGGCGACGTAGCGGGTTCTTTGCCCCGCGCCTTGCGCGCCCTTTCCAACGACGATCTGCAAGTGGATGTGCGCCTCGTTTTGCCGTATCATCCCGTCATCAAAGCGGATAATCTCAAGCCATTGGGAATTTTCTCCCTTAAACGCGGGGATACTGAAGTTCAAGCCGAAGCGTTTGAAACCTCTTTAGACGGTATGCCCGTCTATTTTATCAACGGCGACCCTATCCGCGCGAACGGCTCGGTTTACTCATCCGACGCAAAACTGGATACCGAAAAATACGCTTTCTTTTCCCTTGCCGCGCTCGAACTTCCGCGCCAAATTAACTGGTTCCCCAACGTGATTCACGCCAACGATTGGCACACCGCCTTAAGCGTTTATGGCGCGCTCGCTAAAAGTTGGGAAGAAGGCGCGCGCCGCATCGCTTCCGTTTTTACGCTGCATAACCTTCCCTTCATGGGCGCCGACGCCAGCGCCGTTTTGGAAAGTTATGGCTTCAAACTCGCGCAAACCGACCTGCCCGAATGGGCGCGCGTATTGCCCCTGCCTTTGGGATTGTGGGCTTCCGATGCGATTGTTGCCGTCTCGCCGACTTACGCCCGCGAGACCCTCCTGCCCGAATACGGCTGCGGACTGGACGGATTTCTGCAAACCCGCAGCGAAACCGTCAGCGGAATTTTGAACGGCTTAGACGTCGCTTCTTTCAATCCCGCAGACGACGCCGCGCTTGGAGTCAACTTTGATCTCGACTCGTTTGAAAAACGCGCCGCCAATAAGGGGCTTTTGCAGGAAAGACTCGGCTTGGCGCGCGAGCCTGAAACGCCCCTGCTTGCAATGGTCTCGCGGATGGACGTTCAAAAAGGCGTAGACCTTGCCTTCACCGCGCTGAAAAGTTTGAAGGGACTAAACTGGCAAGCCGTCATTCTAGGCGCGGGCGATATTAAACTCGAAGAAGCCGCGCTCAATTTGCAAGAAATTTATCCCGAGCGCGTCAAAGTGATTACTCGCTACGACGCGGGACTGGCGCGCCAAATCTACGCGGGCGCCGATATGCTCCTCATGCCTTCGCGCTACGAACCCTGCGGACTTTCGCAAATGATCGCCATGCGCTATGGCTGCGTTCCCATCGTCCGCGCGGCAGGCGGATTGAACGATACCGTCGCGCACGGCGTCACGGGTTTTGTTTTTGAAAAAATCCACCAACTATCTTTAGTGGCG
>JAQTWR010000099.1 GCA_028689195.1 Anaerolineales bacterium
GATCAAGTGATTCCGCGCTTCGTTGTCGAAGATAATTTTTTTATTTCCATAACCGCGCTCGGCATCGGTCAATGCGCGGTCGAGCAAAATCCCCGTTTCGGTTTGATTCAAATTCCGCAGTTGAAAAACGCGCGAGCGCGAGATCAACGCTTTGATGACTTCAAAGTATGGATTTTCCGTTGTCGCGCCGATGAGCGTGAACGTGCCGTTCTCGACGTGGGGCAGAAGCGCGTCTTGCTGCGCCTTGTTCCAGCGATGAACTTCGTCCACAAAAAGGATGGTGCGCTCGTTGTGTAATCTTCGGCGCTCGAGCGCTTCGTCAATTGCCGCGCGCAAATCCGCTTTGCCCGCGAGGATGGCAGAGATGGTGACGAAATGACTCTTGGTGCTGTTGGCGATGACTTGCGCCAGCGTGGTCTTGCCCGTGCCGGGAGGTCCCCACAGAATGATGGACGAGAAAAGTTTATCGGCTTTGATGGCGCGCTGCAAAAGTTTGCCTTCGCCCACGATATGCTCCTGCCCGATGTATTCATCCAGCGTGCGCGGACGCATTCGCGCGGCAAGCGGCGCTTCGGTTTTCATGCGTTCATTCATGGCGTGGTCAAAGAGATCGGTCATAGAAGGCTCTTATGCGTTTGACGTTTTTTTGCATGGCGGGGATTGTATCAGAGCGCGGCATTAACAAACTCCAAAGTCTCTGGACTTTGAAGTTTGTTTAACGCTCCAAGATAGGAAATAATTCGTCGAAGCGGGAAATCTCGAAGTCAGGTTGAACGCGTTGTTTTTCTTCGGCGGTGAAAGTCGCTCGGCGCGTAATCCATATCGTTTGCATTCCTAAATTTTTTGCGCCGACTATATCCGCTTGCAAACTATCGCCGATCATCATGGCTTCGGCGGGCTCGATATTCCACCGCGCGAGAGCGATCTCAAACGCGCGCGGATGCGGCTTGCGATAATAGCACGCGGCGGAAGTCAGCACAAAATCAAAGTAAGCGCGCACGCCGAAATTCTCGATGAGTTCCTGCACGTCTTTGTCGTCGCCCGCGTTGGAGAAAATTCCCAAACGATAATTTTGCGATTTCAATTTTTGGATCGCCGCCTGCGAATCGTCTTCCAATTCCCAATTGGTTTGCGTGACCGAATACATCGCGTCGAGCGCCGACCTCAAAGTGGATTCGGCGACCTCGGTATATCCCAACTCCCGAAGCAATTCGCGCAAGACGAAGTGATACGTTGTTTCGGCGCAATCTTTATCGCGCTGCTCGTAATATTGACGCAGGCGCGCGCGGAAAATTTTTGTGTCGAGCTCTATGTTGTTCGCGCGCAGAGAATCCGCCAACGCTTGGTCGGCGCGACGATAGATCGGATTCCAGTCGCCGCGCGCGCGCATGAGCGTGCCGCCAAGATCAAATAGGATGTAACGAATGTGCGCTTTCATAGTCATGGGTATACCCCCGCGGGCGTTTTGGGTAAAGGGGAATTTTGTAGGGTGTTACGCGGAGTCCAACGACTCCTGTCGTTGGACTCCAAAGTCTGGAGACTTTGGAGTCCGTTACGATGAAGCAAAAAACGGCGCGAGCGCGCGCAGAATAACAAAGACGAACCAGGCGTTGTTGATCATCAAGATTACAACGAGAATTGTCGTCAAAATTTCAAACCACTTGCGGTTTGCAAATTCGGCATACGACAGCGCGATGAAAAAGATCAGCGCGTATGCCCAATAAGGCGCGTAGAGGAAAAGTTCCGTACCGTAAACCAGATGCATTGCGAAGTTAAACGCAAGGCTGCCAAGCAATCCAAACATCAGCGAAAGATGCGGCGATGTGCGGAAGTTTTTCGCAAATAATACAAATGCTCCCGCGAGGAAGACGAGCCAAAGGGCAAGCGGAATATTTTCAGCGCCTTTATACGAAGCAAATTTGTGATCGCGCCAGTCGAAAGTTTTCAGGTCAATAGTGGGGAAGAGATCGGCTTTCTTTTGCGAGATCACAATCAACGGGTCGGGCGCGACGACTTCATATAGAAACATGGTGCGCGCAGCGACTTGAAATTTTTCTTTTACGCTTGCGAGCGGCGATGCGTAAGCGGGTTTAACGAAATTCCCTTCAAAGGCAAGGTCGGCGGGGACGAAGAAAAATGTTTCGGCGCGCGGATAAATAATGTTGGTAAAAACCGTCAACGTCACGCCGAGCGCGACGACGAGAAAACAATAGCGGATTATTGCTTTAACGGACTCCAAAGTCTCCAGACTTTGGAGTCGAGACTTTGAATTCGGTGCGAAGTTTTTATTGAAGAATAATCCAATGGTGGTTTGCGCGATATTTGTGATTGTGATTCCGAAAACGATCACGCCCAACGGAACAAGCCTTGAGAGTCGATTCTCTCCCGCTTGAATAAGCAGAAAGAAAAAAATCAACGAAGTCATGCCGAAGACGTAATTTTCAGTCAGCGAGCCGAAGAGCAAATGCGCGGAGGTCGAGCCGAGAAGAATCGCAAATATAAACGCGTATGTATCCGCGCCCGTCGCGCGTTTGACGAAGAGATAAGCCATCGTCACGCAGGCTCCGCTTAGGGCGGCGGCGATGAGAATTGGCGCAAGATTCCATTGCGCGCCCATGAACATTCCCAGCAGGCGAATCAGCGGGCGCGTGGTGATCAACACCAGCGGATGCACCGCGCGATTAATCGCGTCGCTTTCGGGGCTGCCGAGAATGGACATCCACGGTCCTGCGTCCGTTTCAAAGAGGACGCTGTTGACGCTAAACGCGGGATGATTCAACGCGCGCGCGATGACGAGATTGATGAGGAAGAACATGCCGCCCGCGTAAATTCCGGGCAGGTTTTCTTTGACGAATGAAAATAATTTCGTTTCGCTGAATTTTCGATAAAGTCCCCGCGCTTCAATTTGACCCAGCGCCGCGATGCCCAACACGCCCGAAACGATTGCGCTCGCGAAGAAAATCCCCGCCAAATTTTGCGAAATGGTGACGTAATCCCAAACAAACATTGTGGGGAATTTTGCGCTGATAAATAACAGGGCGCTGAAAAGCACGGGCGGGATGAGGCACAGAATAATATTCAGCGGCTTGCGTAAAAATCCATTTTGAAAAGAGCGCGCCGCGCGGCGGACGAGATAAGTTCCAAGCGCGCTGAATATTGGAAGCAGAATCAGCGTGAAGGTCATAACGCTGAATCGCGTTTTGAGAACTTCATCCAAGAATCCAACCGCGCCGTAAACGAGGAGCAGGCTTAATCCAAACGACAGAAAATAATGAAGGTAGGAAATATTGGCGGTTTCGAGTCGCGTTTGTTTTATCCGTTTTTCGAGTATGGGAAAGGCTTCAAAGAATAAATATGCAATCGCCAGCGCGGGGATGAGAATCAAAAAAACGCGGTCTATGGCTGCATAGTCCGAAGCGTCGAACAGGGTCGCCGCCGAAGCGCTGAATATAAACCCGATGACGGCGCCAAGTCCCGCGCGAAATATTGCCTGCGAAAATTTCACTCGATGATTCTCCTGACGTAAAAGTATCCCAATTTTACCCGATGCGGTCATGCGGAATTCTAAAGAGAGTGGCTAAAAGAATGGGCTTTCATTAACCACGAAGCCACAAAGGCACGGAGACTCAAAGGTTTCTTAGCGACTTGGCGGCTTTGAGCCTTTGTGGTTAGCCCACAAGATTAGTCGCTCCCATTCTAAAATAAAAACCCGCCTCAATTGAGACGGGTTGCCGTTTGACGATTATCTGCTTTTTCTTGGCGCGAGACGATTTCTGCCGTAACTCTTCGGCGTGGGGGCGGGGCGCGGCGGGCGGCGGGAATCTTCGCGGGGGGCGCCTCTGCCTCTCGATGCGTTGGGCGAGCGCGGCGGCGCGGCGGTCGTGTAATCGAAGCCTTCGAGAGTCTCGCGCTTGATCGCTCCTCCCATGATTCGTTCGAGAATTCGAATCATATCCTTGTCTTCATCTGTGACCAAAGTGAACGCGTCGCCGGTGCGTTGGGCGCGTCCCGTTCTGCCGATGCGGTGAATGTACGCGTCGGCGGTGTCGGGCATATCGTAGTTGATGACGTGCGAAATGCTCTCCACGTCCAAGCCGCGCGCGGCGATATCGGTGGCGACCATGATCGGGTGCGTGCCGTCCTTGAAACCTTTCAGCGCAGATTGGCGCTGACCTTGCGAACGGTCGCCGTGCAAACTGGTGACCTTGAAGCCCGCGCGTAAAATCTGCTGCGAGACTTTTTGCGCGCGATATTTTGTGCGCGTGAAAATCAAAACTGAATCGGTATCGGTGCGTTTGAGCAGTTCAAGCAAAAGCGGAGATTTCAAATGCGGCGGCACGGGATACAACGCGTGCGTCACTGTGTACGCGGGGCGGCTGATTCCCATGGCGATTTTTTGCGGCTGTTTCAGCGCCTGCGCCGCAAGCAATTCCACGTCGGCGGGGAAGGTGGCAGAGAACATCATCGTCTGGCGTTTCTCTGGCACGGCTTTGACAATGCGGCGCACGTCGGGCAGAAAGCCCATGTCGAACATTCTGTCGGCTTCGTCCAGCACGAGGATTTCGATGTCCTTCATCTTCGCATGACCTTGCGCGATTAGGTCAAGCAAACGTCCGGGACACGCGACGATGATTTCGGCGCCGTTGCGTAACGCGGTGATTTGCGGATTCGCGCCGACGCCGCCGTAGATGGTCACGCTGCGGAGTTTTGTCCCCGCCGATAGTTGGCGGATAACGTCGTTGATTTGCTCCGCGAGTTCGCGCGTGGGCGTGACGATCAATGCGCGCGGAGTGTGGCGCTGTCCGGTGGTAAGTAATTTGTTTAAGATAGGCAACACAAACGCGGCGGTCTTGCCTGTGCCAGTTTGCGCTGTGCCGATAATGTCGCGTCCGCGCACGGCGGCGGGGATGGCGGCTTCTTGAATAGGCGTGGCGGTTTCATAGCCAGCTTTTTGAATTCCCTGCATCAGGCGGGAATCGAGATTAAATTGCGTGAAGTTCATAAATTCCTTATTAAGCGCCGCACCACACGGATGAATTGTCCCAGTTGATGAGTATGATCCTATCGAGTTTATGTTCCCGTAAGGAAGGTGCGACGCACAACATGGTATACGAATAAAAAACGGCGAACGATTCGCCGTTTGTAGATGACGAGCCTTTCCGCTGATTTTTTAGCGACGCCCTGATTTTATCACCAAAAGCCCGCCCAAACTGATTACCGATTGGAGATTGGCTCCGCCTGATCGCTCATCCTGTGAATACATTCATCCCAAATTTCCTGCGGATAAATGATGCGGTTTGTGCCGGGCAGCGATTCCATCGCCATGCCCGAATTCAAGTCAATGCCGCAGCGCAGATAAGCGCGGTAGATGAGTTGGCTGCAATAGAATGATTCGTCCGTATCCGAATTGAGGAAATTCAAGTTATAGGATTTTCCAATCTGCGCGAGGGAAAACGCGGAAATATCCGCGCGGATTTGTTCCTCGAGTTCGGTGGAGAGTCCGCGCCCCGCGAGGGGATAAGCGACGCCGTAGAACGTATCCACGAGATGCCCCCGTTCCTTCATGGTGTGTTCCGCGTCCCAGTTTCCTTCATGCACTTCAAACGTGACTACGCCCAACGCGCCCGCTTCGATACAGCGTCCGTCAGGACCGAGATACATGGCAACATGATCCACATCCCCGGGTACGAGCCTGCCGACCAATCGCCAAAATTCGCCGGGCAGAATATCGGGCTTTCCGTTCATTGTGCAAATCACGTCGCCCGTTTGTACGGTTATGCCGTTGATTTTGTAATGGTGGGTCATTTTTGCTCCATATTCATTATACGCAAAAATAATCCTTTGAGTTTCCCTACGCGAGAAACAACACCGCAACTCCGACGATGGCGAGCAGAGTCCCTGCAATGGCTTGCCAGCCGACTTTTTCTTTGAACAGGAAATAACTGATAGGCAGCACAATCACCGGCGGGAGCGCCATCAATGTGCTGGCGACGCCGACCTCCGCGTGCTGCACCGCCAACAGCGAAGCCGATACGCCAAGCACGGGACCAATCAACGCGCCAAGCGCGAGCAGGCGCAGGGATTGAGGATGTTTGCGAATTGACGCGAACGTCCCGCCCGCCTGACCTTCGATAAAAGTCCATCCCCAAATGAAAAGCGCCGCGGCAAGCATCCGAATCGCGTTTGCTTGAAAAGGAGAGAAGTCTCCCGCCATGCCTTGTTTGGAAAGGACGAGTCCAGCCGCTTGCCCAAGCCCCGCCAGTACGCCGAACATCACGCCGCGCCGCGTATGTCCGCGCGGGGTGTTGGCTGGCTCTTCATGCGACATGACCACCCAGCCGATCCCTGCCAGCGCGAGAGCGATGCCGGTAATTTGTAAAAGCGTGAGCGTCTCGCCGAAGAATATCCACGCGATGATCGAGCCGAAGATGGGGGCAAGGCTCAACAACAAACTGCCGAGACGCGGTCCTACCGAAACAAGGGATTGAAATAAGAAGGCGTCGCCCAGCGCGAGCCCAATCACGCCCGAAAGGCTTAACCACATCCAACGCGAAGAGCCTGCCGAAAAAGGCAGCGGCTCATGGAAGAGAATCAAATTCAAGACTGCGAGATACGTCAACGCAAATAGGAGCCGCATTCGGTTTGTAACCTGCGAGCCGACCATGCGCCCTGTCATCGTAAAAATAATCGCTGTCATTGCAAAGAAAAAAGAGGTTGCAAGTCCTGCAAGTTCGCCAATAAATTTCATTTTCTTCCTTTTGGATTTTGCGCGTATCCGCGTTTTTCTGTTGAAAAAATATGGACTATATGCCAATCTTATCTGTGGGCGCTTTTTTTAATTCGCTTCGGGTTAATAAAATGACCGCGACCAAAATCAACCCGCCGCCGAACATGACGGGCATTCCCAGTTTTTCGCCGAATAGCCACGCGGCGAGCAACACAGTGACCACAGGCTCCAGCGTCGAAAGCATCGCCGCGTTGACGGGACCGATCATCTCCAAGCCCGTCAAAAATGCGACGACGGGAATGATGGTGGCGATAAAGACGATTCCCATTATAGAGAGCCAGCCCGCATTACTCGCAGGGAAGCGCGCGCCGTTGACGAAGGTCAAAAGCCCGTACACGAAGCCAGCCGAAGCAAATATCACGGCGGATGATTGTACAGCCGAAACGCGCTTCATCACATTCGTGCCGACGATAATGTAAACGGAATAAATCAACGCCGCAGAAATTGCCCTCAGCGCGCCGATGATTTGCCCGCTGACGGGACCAACCGTCAGCGCCGTGCCAGCCAGCGCCAGCGTCAGCGCGGCGATTTTGGCGCGCGTGACTTTTTCGCGCAGGAATACTACGGAGAGAATCGTCACAAAAAATGGATATAGATACAACAACAAAGCCACCAATCCCGCAGAGGCGTAGTTGATGGCGGTTAGGTACATGAAAGATTGACCGACGTATCCCAGCGCGCCCATGCCGATGAGTTGCGCGAGTATCCTGCCGCGCGGAAAAGATTCGCGCCGCAGAACCAGAATGGCGGTCATAATCAGCGCGGCGATTCCAAAGCGGAGAAAAAGAACGGTGAAGGTATCCATCCCGTCGTTGTAGGCAAATCTTCCAAAGATGGCGAGCGTCCCAAACGACGATGCGGATATGGCGATTAGCAAGATTCCGATGAAGCGTTTCATAGCGGGGGATTATAAACGTAGCAGCCGCTCAAAGCGGCTGCCGTTTATTCGTCGAAGGGTTTGGTCTGGTATTTTGGAATAATATTGCGTTGGAATTCGTAGTTTGCAATAATGGCTTGGATTGCTTTTGTTTGTTCCGGCGTTACTTCTTTGAACTCGAACCCGATGTTGAAAAATTGCGGGCTAATATCCTGTTTGACCCATGCCACGCGCGCGGGCAGGGCAATACGCAATACATTGATGTTTTTCAGTTCGGGCAGTTCGATTGCAATTGTAAGTTCGGCGTTCTCTGCGGGCGGTTTTTCGCCGATTGCCATTGCGCCCATTAAAGTCAAATCGCCTAAATACCCAATCAGGTTTCCGCGGTATAGGTCGTAGACCTGCGTGAATGCCATCAGATTTTTGCGTTGTTCTTTGCGCCGTTCTTTCATCGCGCCTCCTTTGTGGTGAGCGTAGTGTACAAGATAACCCGCTCAAAAGCATTGCCGTTGTATGGTAAAACTGACTCATGCGTTGGATATATATTTCTCCCCATTTGGATGACGCCGCGCTCTCGGCGGGTGGTTTGATCTATAGTCAGGTTCGCGCCGGGTTGGATGTGGAGATTCTGACCATCCTATCTGGATTTCCGCCCGACGCGATTTCTCCCTTCGCGCAGGATTTGCATCGTCAGTGGGGCATTGCCGCCGCAGCCGATTTGATCCGCGCGCGCCGCGCAGAAGATACTGAAGCCGCGAAAATTCTCGGCGCGAAGACGATCCGCCTTGATTATTTGGATTGTATATACAGACGCGGCAAAAACGGAAATTGGCTCTACGCGGATATTTTTGTCCCGCCGCATGA
>JAQTWR010000100.1 GCA_028689195.1 Anaerolineales bacterium
ATAAGGAAAACAACTAATAGAAGCGCGATTTTTTTTTGCAACATGGGGTTAAGGCACAAGCCGTTTTTGCGGTATCAGAAAGTAATCGCCGACGAGGGGGCGGTCGTTGGGGTCGGTGACGCCGTTATAGTATTTCAGGTCGCTCGTCTCGATGCGTAAGCGCCATGCGAGGTCTTCGTAATTAATGCCCCGTTCTTTTTCCGTTATTTGATAGATGGCAAGCGTGGGCAAACCTGAAACGTCTGCGAAGCCGATTGGGAAGACGATCAAAACGTCTCTTTTCACGGGATTGGTAAGATATAAATAATAATTAATGGCGACGACGGCTTCGATGCTGGTGTTGTATTTTTCCACATACGGGTCGAGGTTTTCTTTGTAGGCGAGTCTGTGGATGATGAATTTTTTGTCCGTGCCAATGGGTACGTCAATTTGATGGCGCGATATAAATACGGTGGGGGTAAGGCTTGGCGTGGCGGTCGGCGAACTTGTAACCGTAACGCTTCCAAAGAAGGGGATGTGCAAAGTAGGCGTGCTGGTGGCGGCGAGGGTCGGCGGCGGTAAAGTCGGCGCGAGCGTTTGGGTGGGCGTTTTAGTAGGGAGCGCGTACAGGGTTGGCGTCGCGGTCGTCTCTGGCGGCTGCGATTTTGTCTGTGTCAGGGATTGCCATTCCAACATGAAGATAACGATCAGCGCGATGAGGACGGCGATGATATTTCTTTGGGAAATCTTGCGCGTTTCCCCTGCGCGATTTTTCTTTGCGCGGATATGATCTGGCAGCGGACCGATTTGTCTGCGCGAAAAAACCAGGCATTGACGGTGTTTTCCGCTCAGGCAAAATTCTCGTTGGTAGTTGGTTTTGACGGGAGAAATTGGGGCGCTGCGGTGGCAGTAATTTGAATCGGAAGGAAACGCCAGCGATGAATCGGCGTCGTCTTCCAACCCTAAGAATGGGCATATCTGCGGAACGCTATCTGTAACGCTCATATTTTACGGGCAGGGCGGCGGATAGCCGTTAATTTTCGTCCGTCGTTTTGCGCGCGGCGTTTTCATCCGCTGCGTCATGCCAGCCTTGCGGATTTAATACCTTGCTTCGCAGCGCTTCGGATGGCGCGTTTTGATTTGCCGCCCCTGCAATTGGCGCTTCATCGGAAAACGGTTCTACGATATTCTCATCTAATGCGGAGGGAGTCTTGCGCCTGCCGATTTTGGCGAACAGTCTGTTGACGAAAGTCGGGGCGGGGGCTTCCTCTGTTTCGATGAAATCCACTTGCGCTTCTTCTAAACTTGCGTTTTCTTCGACGACATATTTGTTGTTTTGAGAATAATACGGCGAGTAATAATTATAGCTTCCGTAATATCCATGACGGCGCGGGATGCGGTTGAAGACGGCTCCGACGATATGCGCGCCTGCGCGGTCTAATTGTTCGCGGGTGATAAGCGCGGCGCCCGCGTGCGTTTTGCTGGGATACGCCACCAGCACAACGCAATCTACTTTGGCGGCAAGCACTTGCGCGTCGGCGACCATCGAGGGCGGGCTGTCAATGACGATAATATCCACGCGGGAGGCAATCTCTTCGAGGATGTGATTCATCTTTTGCGAACCAAGCAACTCCGCGGGGTTGGGGGGCAGGCTGCCGCTGGTGATGATGGAGATTTCAAGGTTGGGAGCGTCGTTCCATTTGTAGATGACTTCGTCCAGCGTGTGGCTGCCGCGAAACAGGTCGCTCATGCCGACGCGGTTATGGACTCCGATGAAGCGATGAATGCGCGGGCGGCGCAAGTCGCAGTCAATCAGCGCCACGCGCTTGCCGCCCTGCGCGAAGATTGCCGCCAGATTCGCGGCGACGGTTGACTTTCCGTCCGACGCTTCCGCGCTGGTGATCAGGATGGTGCGCAGCGGTTTGTCTACGGAGGCAAATTCGAGGTTCGTTCTTAAAGAGCGGAACGCTTCGGCGACGGGCGAGCGCGGTTGTTTTGCGACATAGATTCCGATATTTGAATTGTCGCCTCCGTTGATTTGCATGTCGGCGATGTATCCAATGAGGGGAATCCCAAGGACGCGCTCTACGTCTTCGGGGGTTTTCAGCGTGTCGTCTAAATATTCGATCAAGAAAATAACGCCGCCGACAAACGTCAAGCCGAGCAGTCCTCCAACGAGCGCGCTTTGCATTGGGACCGGGCGCACAGGTCTGGACGGCGCTGTGGCGGGTTCAATCTGATTCACGCTCTGCGTATTCTGCATCCGCGCCAAGCGGATCGCCTCGCGGGTATTAATCAAATTGAGGTAGATTTGCTGATATAGCGAAAGGGTTTTCTCCAGCCGCGCGGCGCCGGGGTTTGCGTTTGCGGCTGCGTCCATTCCCGAAGTTCCCGATACGGTCAGGTTGGTGTAAATCTGTTGATATAAAGTCAGCAAAGGTTGAATCTGGTCGAGGCGCGCTTGCAGTTCGGTCACTTTGGATTTTCGGTCTGCCGACCACGCGGGCGATAAAATGGCAATGTCTTTTTCCAACTGCGTGACTTCGGCTTGCAGAGGCTCCATTTGTTTTTTTACTTCGGCGAGTTGCTCTTCTGTGGTCACATTGGAGAGATTGTCCAAATCCTGCTGATACTTTGCGATTTGTTCTTCCACCTGCGTGATTTGCGTTTGCAAACTCTCGTCGGAATCTTTGTAACGCCCCGCTTCGAGTTCGTCGTTTTGCGTGATTAACGCCTGAACGACCGCGTTCGCAATATCCGCCGCGCGCTGCGGGTCTGGGTCTTCGGCGGTGATGCTGATAATGCGCGTGTCATTAACCTGCTCCGCTTTGACTTGACTCGGAGAAACGGGGTAATTGATGATTTGCGAAACATGGTCGAAAATGGAAGACGCTTTCAGCAGCTCCACATAGGTTTGGATTAATATCTGGTCGCTTAAGAAGAAATCGTACATCCCGCCGCTGCTGGTCGCCCCCGAAGCCGTTTGCATCGAAGCGCGCGAAACGATCACCCGCGTGCTGGTTTGATAGATGGGGGTTTGCAATTTGGCGACAACATAACCAATGGCAATACCCGATACAACCCCAAGAATTAAAAGCCAAGCCCAACGCCGAACAATGGATAAATAATGATTGATTTCCATAAAAAAATAGAGCTCCGTCGCATTTATATCATAGAAATCATTCCCCCAAAAAGCGGTTGGCGGCGCGGATTCAAGTTACGGTTCCGCGTCCAGCGCGAGCCGAACGGCGCTGACCACCGCTTTTACATCTTCGTCGGTCATGGCGGGGTACAGCGGCAGGGTTGTTTCGCGCATTCCAATTTCTTCGGTGACGGGCAGCGGCTCCCGCAAGAATTGCGTTTGCCCCGCGTAGTTCTTGAAATAATGGATGGGCGGATAGTGAATGCTGGTTTGGATTCCTTCCGCTTTCATGCCTTCCATGAATTTAATGCGATCAGTCCCTTTTGGCAGCAAAATTGGCATGATGTGATGACAGGATGCGCCGCGGGGTTTTGCAAACGGCGCGCAGATTTCGGGAGTCAGTTCGCTCAATAGATCGCGGTATAAGTTCGTCAACTCTGCGCGGCGTTGATTGAACCCGCTTACTTTTTTCAATTGCGTCCTGCCCAGCGCGGCGCGGATTTCGTCAATGCGATAATTGAATCCCAAATCTACAACGTCGTACGTCCATGCGCGCCCCTTGTGTCGATCCCAACTGAGCGAGGTCATGCCGTGCGAGCGCAGGATTTTCAGCCGTTCTGCCAGCGCGTCGTCGTTTGTCGCCAGCATCCCGCCTTCGCCTGTGGTCATATTCTTGTTCGAGAAAAAACTAAAGCAGCCGATCGCCCCCCACGCGCCGAGTTTGCGTCCGTCTAATTCCGCGCCGATGGCGTGCGCGGAATCTTCCAGCACAAGCAGGTTATATTTTTTTGCAATGTCCATGATTGCGGGCATATCGCAGGCGTATCCCGCGTAGTGCATCACCATAATGGCGCGCGTTTTTTCGCTGATGGATTTTTCGATGGACGACGGCGAGATGACGAGATCGTCCGCGCTTTCGACGTCTGCGAAGATTGGAATCCCGCCCGCATAACGGACTGCGTTTGCGGTCGCGACGAAACTCAACGACGGAACGATCACCTCGTCCCCGGTTTGGATTCCCGCCGCGATACACGCGAGATGAAGCGCCGCCGTCGCGTTACTGACCGCCAGAGTATGCTTCGCCCCGATAAACTCCGCGAACTCGCGCTCGAAGTTTTGCGTCTCTTCGCCCATGCTCAACCAGCGGCTGCGGATAACGCGCAAAACGGCTTCCTCTTCCTGCATATCAAAATCAATATCTGCTAAGGGAATGCGCCACGCCATAGTTAACTCCTTTTATTCCGCCAAAACGGACTTGCTGTTATTCTTGATTGGCGCGTCGGATTTTCCTGATTTTGTTAACCAGAATTGCATCGCGCTCATCATGTCGGAGATGAGCAAAAGACGCGCGCCTGTATTGATGCAAGCATTCATTACTTTATCGTGTTCTTCTTTTTTCATATTGGATACCGCCATGATAATCAGCCCTATATCGTGGCGGGCGGCAAGGTGCGGAATATCCGCCAGCGTGCCGATGATCCAGTTGCCGTCAATGCGCATCCCTTGTTTGCGCGGATCGTCGTCCGCAACGCCGATGACCGAAAACGCGTAGCGAAAATTTCCGCGTTGCAGCAGCCAGTTTGTGAATTCGCTTTCTTCGCCCGCGCCCGCGATTAGGACTCTCTCGCCGACTGAAAACGTGTTGCGTCTCAATCCTCCAAAGTTGGAAAGTCCGCTGAGCAAACGCCAGCGATACCGCGCCGCGACAAATCCGATGATGGCGACCAATCCAATTAATAGCAGCATAGGCGTGGGCAGGACGGGCTGCGAAGAGATGAGATTGACGCTGGAGGCGATGAAGGTCACAATTCCCGAAGATAGAATGATCCCGAACATATCTTCAGGCGCCGCGCGCGACCAGACGACTTTGTTCAATCCAAAGACCGCGTTGAGCGCGCCGAACAAGAGCGATATGCCCAGCGCAAATAGAATCGCTTTTGGAACTCCCAAATCAATCGGACCTGTGGTGCGCCATAAAATGCCGACCAGCGTAACCGCGAAGAATGCGATTAAGAAATCGGCAAGAAACCACGAAATATTGAAGCGCACAAAACGCGAGATGGGACCGCCGAATAGATTGCCTTCCTTGATGCGATTCGACGCGATGCGCGGCAGCAGCGTGGCGAGCGTCCATAAAATAATGTCAATATCGCCCAGCATTGAATGATGACGGACGTACAAGCGATCCAGCCGCATTTTATCGGGGAGGATGTGCTGGTAATATCTGACCATGAAGTCTTCGCCCTCGAGCATTTTTTCTTCGTTGTGGTAGATAACGCTTGCGGGACTGGTGATGCCCGGTCGCACAGAGAGGATTTCCGCGCGGGCTTCTTTGTCCCATGTTTGGACAATGTTCCAATCTTCGGGGCGCGGACCGACGATGCTCATTTCTCCTGCGAGAACGTTCCACAATTGAGGCAGTTCGTTGATTTTTGTGTCGCGCAGCCACTGTCCAAAAGGCGTGATGCGGCTGTCCGCTTTTGCCGTTACTGCGGGACCTTTGTAACTTTCGGGGGCTTCGTACATCGTGCGGAATTTCCAAATCAGGAAAGTCTTGTTTCCTTTGCTGGCGCGTTTGCCGCCGTAAAAAACAGGACCCGGCGATTCGCGTTTAATGAGAAACGCTATGACGAGAAAGACAGGGAATAGAAGTATCAGTCCCAATATGGAAGCGAAAATATCAACGATGCGTTTTGTCGCGTTGTGCAATAATGTAGTAAACATAGAAATCTGCTTGAATCAAAAAACGTCTGATTGCCTGGGCGAAATCAGAACGAGATAATGCGAATTCAATATTTTTATCCTTTCCAGAAATAAAGCCGCTCCCCATGAGATTGGAACAATTCTGCGCGCCAAAGGCGGGGCAAGCGTAATTTTGCGAAATTCAAAATCGCAATTTGGAAATAATCCCCGAATTTCGGCGGGCTTGATTCCGCGCGTTTGCCGATTTGTGGGGTTAAGCCAGAAGTCGTACCACAACACCGCGCCGTTATTTTTCAAGACTCGTAGCATCTCTTCGGCGACGCCCTTGCGGATTTGCGAATCTAAAATCGAAGAAAGCGCGGTGTATTGTAAAACGAGGTCGAACGATTGCGCCGCAAATGGAATGTTTTGCCCGTCCGCGTTGGCGAGATGACTTGTTTGCAGTTGCGCGCATGCATGGGAGAGCCTGTCTGCGAGCAGGTCTATTCCGTATAGATTGCGCGGCGGCGCGCCAAAATTAAGGAACTCCGTCAATACGCCCCCGTCACCGCATCCCATTTCCAATATCTTTAGGCGGGAGAGATCGGTAAATCCTTTGCTTTGCAGCGCCTTCAACACAAACCTTTGACGCTGGTGTATGGCGAAGAGATTCGCTTGATTGAACCATGTATAAATATCTTTGTCTGCAAAGCGGAGTTTTCTGTCGGCATATTCGCGTTTCAAGCGGGCGACGTCGCCCGTCGTTTCCGTCTGCCATGCGGGAGTTTTGCCGATCTTGTCGCGCCAGCGATTCCAAAATTTGAGAAAGCCGACAAGAAAACCGAATCCATAACTGAGATGCAGGATGGCGAAAACAAGAGGAAGCGTCGGCGCGTACTTCCAGCCCCGCTTTGCCGCCGTGTAAAACGAAGCGAGTAAATTTGCAAACAAGTAGAGCAGGGGAATGATAACCGCCAGAGGACGGGCAACTGGAATCAAAGCAAGCAAAACGGAAGCACTCAGCGCCAGCGCGAAGGCAGGCGGAACGAATTGCCGTAGACTCATCTGACGCGGATGTTTTTGCAAAACGCGGACTTTCCAAAATCCGTATTGATAGTATTGCCGCCAAAGGCTTCTCAACGACGTGCGGCTGAAATAAACCGAGCGCACATTCGCCGCCAACAGAATCTTACCGCCCAACTCGCGGATGCGATAGCTGTATTCGTCGTCCTGATTGCGGATCAATTCCTCGTCATAGAATCCCGCGCGTTCGATGATTTGCCGCGTGTACGCTGGGAATGGCGCGGTGTCAACGAATTGATTTTTGTTGACGGTCGTGCGAAAAGCGGAGTTCCCGACGCCAAAGGGCGAACTCATTCCAATCGCAATCGCCTTTGCGATTTTCGTCCCGCCTATTGTTTCTATCGAACCGCCGACGCCGTCCGCTTTATCTGACAGTATATGTTCCACGCAGTTTCGCGCATAATCGGGCGCAATAACGCAATGTCCGTCCACGCGGATGACGATCTCGCCTTTGGCTTGCCGCAGTGCGATATTCATCCCTGTTGGAACGATTTTCCCATGATTATCCAAAACCTGAATTTGACGGTTTGGATGGCGCGCCGCAATCCCTTTTATGATGCTGCGCGTGTCGTCGGTGGACATCCCGTCCACGATTAGGATTTCGATTTGGTCGGCGGGGTAATCCTGCGAAAGAATGGCAAGCAGGGATTGTTCTATGTGCGCCGCTTCGTTACGAATAGGCAGGATGATGGAAACCTTCATTTGGATACCGCTTTTCGATAAACCATAATTACTTTTTCGGCGAGCGCGTTTTCGTCAAATTCGAGGACGGTTTCGCGCCCGCGAATTCGTTTATTCCTTTTCAGCGCTTGTTCGATAGCCGCGCCGATGGTTTCCGCGCTGTCGTCTTCGCAGAGGATGCAGCCCTCCACCGATTGAATGCGCTGGCGTATATCTCCCGCGTCGGTGGATACAATCGGCAGGTTGCAAGCCAGCGCTTCTTTCACCGCGTTTGGCGAACCTTCCGTCGAGGACGTGACCAATAGAATGTCGCAGGCGTTCATATACAGCGGCATGTTTTCAGGCGGGACTCCATTTGCGATAATAATCTCCGCCGCTCCTTGCAGCGCCGCCGATTTTTTTGCGAGCCAGAATCGTTTCTCTGTCCGATTAGGATCGCCCACGAATAGAATTAATTTTTTGTCGGCGGCGAGTCCCAGCGCGGCGCGGGATTCGTCCATGGGCATGGGGCGAAAGCGCGTCAAATCTATTCCCGCCGGGATGAGATGATATGGGCGGTTGCGGATGCGTTTTGCAAGATGTTCCGCGACGAGGATGATTTCATCCGCGCGGCTGGCGACCCATTGACTTGCGAATCGCAAAACGTATCCCAGCGGCGTGACCCGTCCGCGCTGGTCGCGTATGCCTTGCAGGTCGCTCCCGTGAAAAGTGACAACCACCGGACGTTGATTCTGCGCGAGCGCGACGATTCCCGCCTGCCCGTGATGCGCGTGGATCACGTCGTATTTTGCAATGTCCAATTCCTGAAAGCGCCGACGGGCGCGCCAATACGCCAACGGATTTTTTTTCCCGCGAAACGGAAAAACGTCCACTGTTATTCCCGCTTGTTTCAAGCGGCTGATTTGGTTTCGCGCATGAATTCCCGCAATATCCCCCTCGAATCGAGACCATT
>JAQTWR010000101.1 GCA_028689195.1 Anaerolineales bacterium
CTCGAACCAACTGACGCCCACCACCGGCACAATGGGATTGCTCAATTCGATGCTGTGCCAGTAATAGGGCGCGTTCCTCTTCGCGGAAGGACGATGTTCGAGCCAGTCGCGCGCCACAGATTCGAGCGTGCGCGAATCATATTTCCCTGTGCGCCATTCCCAACCTTCGTCGCTCCAATATTCGCGGGCTTGGTATCCGTCTTCTTTAACAAAGCGCGCAAACTGAATATTGGTGACGGGATACTTGCCGATGAAATACATATACGGAATTTCTTTCAGTTCTTTACGAAGACCAGATTGAAATACTCCCGCGGGGATTTCCGCAAACCGATCAAGATCCGTGGGCTGCCATTTGAGCCGACCGAGCAGCAACCCGGTGTGCCGCCTCAACTCAGGGCGGATTTCGCTATCCTGCATGGTCGCCAATAACGCTTGTACAACATGGTCTTTGCTTTGCTGCGGCACGCCGCCGGGCCAGGTATCTAACACGGCGTCGCCGGCAAGCGCCACCGCCTCGCCCGCTGGACCGGGCTTGTTATCCACAAGCGATTCGACCACCTCGCCCGCCACCTTCGGCAGTTGTTGGCGAATTCCCAAATACCCGATGGTGAGCAGAGTCACTTCGCGCCAGGATTGTTCGCCCACATGCGCCGATAGGGTTTCGATGATCGGCGCCGAATCGCCCTGTCCCTTCAACGCCAGCGCAACCGCCGCGAGATATTCTTCAAAGGTTAAGTGGATGAAGCCATACTCGCCGGGACCGCGTTCGAGCAGCAGCGCGGCGTGTTCGCGCACGTCAATCAAAAACTGACGCGCAGCCTGATGCGGCGACGCGTCGCTGCGTTCCAAAAAAAGTTCTTCAAGTTTGCGGCGCATATCCTCGCGCCCTACCAGACCAACGCCCGGGCTGACTTCGTGCATCCACAACGCGAGCGGCGCGAGAATTCGCAGCGTTTGAATTTCGTCAATGTCGCGTCCGGGCGCGCGTCCGCTGAGGCTGCGCGCGCGATTCCATGTCGAGAGCAGCGTATTCACATATTGATCGTACAGTTGAACGCGGCGCTCGGGCAGCGAAACGCCCTGCCGTTTCATCAACGCGAGGATGGTGAGCAGCAAAGGCGTGGAAGCCAACTGCCGCACGCCCTGGTTTTGCTGGATCGCGTCGAGCAATTCGCGGCGGTCGGTTTCCGCGTCGGCGCGCGCGACGGCGGTGTTGCCTTGCGCCTGTTTTTCGAGCGCGCTCGTCCAATAAGTGACGAACTCTTCGATCTCGTCTTCTTCAAAATCAACGATGGTGCATTCGACCAAATCTTCGGCGGATGGGCGCACTGCGCGGTAGCCGACCACGCGGCTGGTCAACACAAATTTATTCCCCTCGCGCCGATGGAAGGCGAAGAAGTCCACTACGCGCTCGACCACCGTGTTGCGTACGTTCAAATCGCGCACTTCGTCGAGACCGTCGAGCAGGATGAGCGCGCGTCCGGCTTTCAGCGCTTCGCTCAACATTTCGCCGATGGGCAGGTCTGCGCCGATGCCCGCAAAGTATTCGGCGATGAAATCATCGAGGCGAATATCGCGCGTGGAGAGCGCGTTGGCAAAAGCGGATAAGGGGAGCAGGATCGGCAAATAATCGTCCAGCCCGATCAGTTTCCCTTCTCCGCGCGCAAGACGCAGCGCAAGGTATTTTACAAAAGTGGTTTTTCCCGCGCCGGGATCGCCCAACACAATAACCCCCGAATGTTTTTGCAAAACTTTCAAAAGCGGAACAGGCTCGCCGAAATGCAAAAGTTCCTGCTCGTCATCTGTCACGCCGCGCCCGGCGAGACTCAAATCGCGATTCCACGTTTCGCCTTCGGGCAATTCCATGCGCGCTTTTAGCGGAACATAAAGGTCGAGGAGTTTTAATCTCAACGGAACGCGGTCTGATACGCCCATCCCTTTGAGGCTGAGATAATAATGGCGGTCTGTCAAATACGCGAGGTAGGCGGCGGTACACTCGCGGAGTTTCGCGGCGGGCATGGCGGGTTGAAGGTCGCGCCAAAAGCGGTCTGCAAGCACAATGGTTTGCCCGTGAATGATGGCGCTATCTGTTACGGCTCCCCCAACCGCGATGCTTTGGTCGCCTGATTGAATTTCCTGCTTCGCTTCCGTTCGCTTCGATGTTTTCTTTGATGTAGATTTCTTTTCAGTCATTCTGACCTCGCTCGCGTCAGTATACAGCGATTTGATAAAATTGGAGTTAACTGAATTGAAAGGTGATTCTCAACCTTGACATATCTTTCGTTCTGTATATAATCACGCGAAATATACAAAGGCTGTGACGAGGACGAGTAAGCGTGTACGACGGTTCAGAGAGCAGGTAGAAACGGTGAGAGACCTGCCCGAAACGACAATGCCGAATGGACCTCCGAGCCGCAGGATGAAAAGGCTTTTGCCTGAGTAGGCTTCGTCGGGACGCTCCCGTTACAGGGCTAGAGCATACGTCAATAAACGACCGTGCTTGAAAAGAGTGAGGCTGGCTTCCCGTTGCATCATAACGGGATTTTTTGTTAAAGCCATTTGGTCAGCCTAAGTTGGGTGGCACCACGGATGCGTCAGCGTTCGTCCCTTTTGGGATGAACGCTGTATTTTTTTACCCCCCCCCAAGACCTGACAGGTTTTCACAGCAGTTCGATCAACCAAGTAGATGTGATTCATAGAGACCCAGATCAATTCACGTTGCGCTAAAACCTGTCAGGTCTGCATACAAAAAATAAAAAAGGAGAAACATGGACTCAACAAATCAACCTGAAGCGCAGGAGACGAAAGCGCAGGACGCAAATTTGCAAGAACGCGCCGTTGAGCCGCGCGCCGATACATCCCTGCCCGCCGCGCAAGCGATCAAGGCGCAGAACGATGCCGCGGAACAAAACTCCGCGCCGCGATTTATTCCGTAATCTATATCAAATTCTATTTTTGGAGGAACCCATGAACGAACAAACCCGCTTTCAATTGAACGAAACCGACTTGCCGAAGTTTTGGTACAACATCTACGGCGATAGCCCCGTGCCGCAAACGCCGACGCTGCACCCCGGCACAATGGAACCCGTCACGCCAGACTTTTTATCTGTGCTGTTTCCGATGGAGTTGATTATGCAGGAAATCAGCACCGAGCGCTACATCGAGATTCCTGAAGAAGTGCGCGAGATTTATAAACTCTATCGCCCCACTCCGCTGCTCCGCGCGCGCCGCTTGGAAAAAGCGCTCGGCACGCCTGCGCACATTTACTATAAATACGAAGGCGTCTCGCCTTCGGGAAGTCACAAACCCAACACCGCGATTGCGCAGGCGTATTACAACAAAGTCGCCGGCACCAAAGCCATGACCACCGAAACAGGCGCGGGACAGTGGGGTTCTTCGCTGGCGTTCGCGTGCAATGTTTTCGACATTGATCTCGAAGTGTACATGGTGAAAGTTTCGTATCAACAAAAGCCGTATCGCCGCAATTTGATGGAAACCTACGGCGCGAAGGTTTACGCCAGTCCCACCAACTTGACCAATTATGGTCGCTCTGTGCTGGCTGAAACCCCGGATAATCAGGGTTCGCTGGGAATCGCCATTTCAGAAGCGGTGGAAGTTGCCGCGACCTCCAACGGCGCGAAGAAGTACGGACTAGGCTCGGTGTTGAATCATGTGCTGCTGCACCAGACCGTCATCGGCGAAGAAGCCTTGAAGCAAATGGATATGGCGGACGAATATCCCGACGTGGTTATCGGCTGCGTCGGCGGCGGATCAAACTTCGCGGGTATCGCCTATCCCTTCCTGCGCGAAAACCTGAAGAACGGAAAACGCACGCGCCTTGTCGGAGTCGAACCAACCGCCACGCCCACATTGACGAAGGGCGTATACGCCTTCGATTATGGCGATACGGCAAAAATGGCGCCGATTGTAAAAATGCATACGCTCGGACACGACTTCATGCCGCCGGGAATCCACGCAGGCGGGTTGCGCTATCACGGCATGGCGCCAAGCGTCAGCGCTTTGGTAGACGCGGGCTATATTGACGCGATTGCGGTAAAACAAAAAGCCACATTCGAAGCCGCCGTTCAATTTGCAAAAGAGGAAGGAATTGTGCCTGCGCCAGAATCCGCGCACGCCATCCGCGCCGCAATTGACGAGGCTCTGGACGCGAAAGCCAAAGGCGAGAAACGCGTCATTTTGTTCAACCTTTCAGGTCATGGCAATTTCGATATGACGGCGTATGAAACCTACCTTGGCGGAAAATTGGAAGATTACGAGTATCCCGCCGAAGCCGTGAAGGAATCCATGAGCAAGTTGCCGCAAGTGCCGTAAAAAATAAAACGCGAGACGACAGTCACTTTCTACAAGTGACTGTCATCATAAAAAACGTCAATAATGGATAACGGGATTATGTCATGCTGAGGGGCGTTTTTTGCCCCGAAGCATCTCGGAACGGCTCATTTGAGACCCTTCGGTCACTGAAAAACGCTCCCTCAGGGTGACATGCTGATGTTTTTGGCTTATCCATTATTCACGTTAAAAAAGTCCGATTCAAAAGAATCGGACTTTTTTATTCCTGCGGCTCTTCGCCAAAGGCGATTACCACAATATGTTGGTTCAAAAATTTTGGAGTTGCGCCAGCAACGGGAACGATCTGCCCCAATGTGTATCCGCCCGCAATGACAACGTTTGCGCCCAAAATCTCTTGCATGGCGGCAATCTCGACGCCGGGCTGCGCTTTGAGCAGCATCTGCCAGCTCACGTCCACAAGCGCGAGAGCAAACACGGGTTTGACGTCGCCGAGTTGTTTTAAGGCGTCTTGCGCGGCTTGACGCGCTGCGCGTTCACATGCTGTGCGGCTGCCCACTAAAAGGAAAGCGTCAATCCCGTCGCGGATGGGGGCGTTCATACGGAAGCTGCCGTCCGCTTCGACGCGAATCGGCGCGCGCACAACGACCTCTTCGCCCTGTTCGACGCCAAGCGGATACAAGCGCGCGAGGTAATTCAACGGCGGAAACGCCCAATCGCGCGCGGGGTATCCGAATAGTTCGGCGTAGGCTTCTGAGGCGGGGCGACCATCCAAAGTCCGCAGCCAAAATCCGCGCGAGCGGGTTACGCGGAATTGACTCCCGACCGGGTCCCAGCCGTGAGCATATCCAATTCCCATTTTGAGATTTCCGCGCATGACCGCCGCGACCAATCCGCCTGCGCCCGATTGCGCGCTTGCCATTTGATAGGTGTTGCCTGTGTGCAGGTCGCCGCCAGAAAGCGCGCCCGCGATGTGCATACCGGGAGTCAACGCTTTGCAAAACTGCTCGGCGTCGCCGTTGAATCCGTCGGCGAAGAAAAGCAGGGATTGGCGTTCAACGCGCGCGGCGGTATGTTGCGAAATCTTTGTTGCCGTGTCGCGTCCCGACTGCGCGTATCCCGGAAGCCACATTGCGTCGGCTTGAAAATCGCCGCTCAAAAGCGCTACGACGACGGAGTGCGGATGATAGCCCTCGTGCGTGAGTCCGGCGGAGGAACTGAAGCCGATCATGGGTGCTTCGCCCAAGAGGCTGGAGACGCCGCTTAAAACCTCGCGCGCCTGATATTGGTGCGAAGCGATTACGATGGCGAGATTTGGCGCGTTTACGCCCATGCGATTTAACGCCTGATGCGCCGCTTGTAAACCGGCTTCGCGCCCGTCCAACGCCTGCGCTGTTCCTACGGATACGGTGAATGCCATAACGCCTCGTTACTCTTCCGCGACAGGGATGGTGATGTGGAATGTGGTGCCGGCGCGGAATTCGCTTTCAAACCAGATTTTGCCGCCTTGCAGTTCGACAAGACTTTTGGTGATGTTCAGCCCCAAGCCTGTGCCGGGAGATTTCCGCGCTTCCGCGTCGTCGGAGCGGAAGAATTTTTGAAAGAGTTTTTTCTGGTCTTCGGGCGTCATGCCCAACCCGTTATCTTTCACCCAGATGTGAATGACGCGCGCCGCGCCTTCGGCGTCCCATTGGTTTGCGGCTTCTTCCGCGCCGATTTGTAAAACGCCGCCTTCGGGCGTGTATTTATATGAATTGCTGAGCAGGTTTACCAGCACCTGAATCACGCGGATGCGGTCTGCCCACATGGGCGGAAGTTTCTCTTCGGGCAGCAAGACTTCGAGGGTTTGTTTCTTTTCTTCGATTTGGCGTTTGAGCGAGCGGGCGGTTTCATCCACCACAGCCGCCACGTCTGTTGCCTTGTAGTCGAGGCGCAGGCGTCCCGCTTCGATCTTGGAATTGTCGTTGAGGTCTGAAACCAGCGTGGACATGCGCTCGGTATTGGTCTTGATCGTATTCAAGAAATTGGTCTGCATTTCGTTGATCGGACCCACCGCGCCGGCGGACATTAAATCCGTGTAGCCTTTGATGGAAGTCATGGGGTTCTTGAGTTCGTGCGCCACGAACGCGACGAAATCGCTCTTGGCAATGTTGGCGCGCTGGACCTCGCCGTATAGTTGCGCGTTTGAAATCGCAATGGCGGCATGGTCGGTGAGGCGGGTGAGGAAGGCGAGGTCCACCAGAGAATCGCTTGTGCTTTCAAGGTGCAGCAAGCCGATGACGGCGGTTTCGCGGCGGATGGGGATGACGATTTGCGTGTGCGCAGCGGACAATAATTTTTCTTTGGAGGTCGTTACGGTGGCGCGTTGGGGCTGTCCCGTTTGAACGCAGAGATTCATGGCGGGCAGCGTCACTTTGATGGATTGTTCGAACGCGGCTGCGGTTTTTTCGTCAAAGCCCTGATGCGCCATGACGGTCAGGTTGCTTTCTTCCAACATGCCGATCAAGCCGACTTCCGCGCCCGATTGCCGCAGCGCCCAATCGAGGGTGATGCGCATGGCGCGATCCATTTCGAGGCTGGCGTTCAATTCGCGGTCAATGCGCTGCATGACGGAGAGTTCTTCGACGCGCGCGGCGAGTTCCTGATCGGTCAGGGTATACAGGCGCGCGTTTTCGATTGCGACCGCCGCCTGTCCTGCAAACGCGGTGAGCAGATCCTGATCGTCTTTTATAAATGGAAGCCCGTCGCGGCGGTTGATGACTTCGATGACGCCGATGATGCGGTCTTTGACTTGCAGCGGAACCGCCATCAAGGCGCGGCTGACGAATCCCGTTTGTTGGTCAATGCCGCCAAAGCGATTGACGGAGCGCTGTTTTTCGTTTTCTATCAACGGTTGCCGTAATTGCACGGCGCGTCCGACGATGCCCGTGCCGGGCGGCAGGCGTTGACCAATGAGGTTGGCGGCGACGGGTCCGACCGTTACCTTGAAGACCAACTCGCCCGTTTGCTCGTCTACAAGAAAGAGACTGCCCGCTTCGCAATTCAAAATGCCGACGGCGTTTTCGAGGATGTTTTGAAGCAGGGGGTCAATTTCGAGCGTGGAGGTTAATTGGCGCGTGATTTCGTTTAAGGTCGAGAGCTGCCGCGCGCGTTGTTCTGTTTCGTCGAGCAGGCGCGCTTTTACGATTGCGCCTGCGGTTTGATCCGCGATAGATTGGAGCAAGGAGAGTTGCCCGCGCGTGTAAATAATCGCGCCGTCGTTGCTGCCGATGCTCAACGCGCCGATGGATTTTGCTCCCGAGTTCAGCGGCACGCCCATCCACGCAGAGACGTTTTCCAAAATTGGCGTGAAGCTGCGCGCCTGACATTCGTGGAGGTAATCTTGCGTCAATATCTGGCGGCTCTTGGAGATGACTTCGGGGCTGAGCCCTATATTGACCGAGAAGGGCAGTTTCTCGCGGTCGCTGATGCGTTCGCCGTTTTCGACGCAGAAGCCGTAGTAGTAATAGTCGCTGACTTCGTCGTAAAGCGTAATGTGAAAGTGCGAGGTGGGAATAATTTGCGCGGTTTGGGCGTAGACGAGTTCCAGCACGTCGTCGAAGGTCAGGGTTACGTTTACGCCTTGAGAGACGCGGGTCAATGTGTTCATTTCTTGAATGCGCCGCTCAAGATTGGCGACGGTCTGCACGCGCTCGATGGCGACGGAGGCTTGATCGCATATATTTTCGAGGAAGCGCAAGTCGCGCGGCGTGTAGGGCTGCCCCGATAAACGCGAACCTAAAGCCAGCCAGCCGTTTGCGCGTTCCTTGCCGGGCAGCGATACAAATAAGCGCGCGTCCAACAAAGCGAGGCGCGATTGTTCGGGTTGCAGGGTTTCGGGCAGCGCGTTGACTCCGTCGAGATAGAGGGGCAGATGTTCCCGTTGAAAGTATTGCGCCAGAGCGCTTGCCGCAGTGAAGCGGATTTCGCTCGTCGGGCGGCGGTCGTCTGCGGGCAGGGCGGAGAAAAAGTCGTTGAGAGAATCATAGGTGTAGACGTGAACGCGGCTGGGCATCAGGGTGGCGGTGATTTGTTCGCGCAGGATGGTTCCAATGGTATTGAGGTCTAGCGCGGTAGTTAAACGATGCGAAAAATCCTGTAGTTGTTCGGCAAAAGCGCGTTCGCCGCGGAAGAACA
>JAQTWR010000102.1 GCA_028689195.1 Anaerolineales bacterium
AGCAGGCAAATCGGCAGGTTGAGCCAGAAAATCATCCGCCACGCAAAAAAGCGGACGACGATTCCGCCGTAGAGATGCCCCACCACCCAGCCCGCCGTATCCACTGCGGCGATCATCCCCAGCGGCTGCGCGCGCCTGCCTTCGGGAAAAATATCGCCGACCAGCGCCATGCCCACGGGAACCATCGTCCCCGCGCCAAACGCTTGAATCATCCGCGCGGCGACCAGCGTATAAAGCGTGACGTAGGATATATCTAACCTGTCCGACGTGAATAGATACGCGATCCGCAGCGCGATTTGCGTGGGGAAGGTATCGGCGACCGCGACGAGATACGAACCGACCGCGAAGACGCTCAACGCGATCAAATAAACGCGACGGCGACCGTATAAATCGGACAGCCGCCCCATAAAAGTCATCGAGATGCTGTACGCCAGTAGGTAGCCGGTGACGATCCATGCCGCATCATCCAGACCTGTTTGGAGCGGAATCTCCAAATCCAAGATGACATGCGGCAGCACGGCAGAGACGACGGTGAGATCGAGCGCGCCGATAAAGATAGGAATGGCGATGAGCGCCAGTAGAATTCCCGTCCGCGTTTTTGGCGATTTTGTCATGTGATATGTTTTATCTCTACTCGGTTGGATTGGTTATGGTTTTTGAATGTCAAAAGTTTTGCCGAAATTCCAAAAATCAATTTGCCATGTCGTCGGCTCCGCTTCTCCCGCGTCGGCAGGGTCTACCAAAATGATGCGGTACACATCGAACGTGTTTGGCTCTATCCATACCTTAACATCCAGCGGGTCTTTGTCAATCATGCCGTAGGTCATTGCGTTGGCGTACTCGCCTTGCATATTGGCTGTGATGGCGTATAACTTTTTTCCGGGAACTTCGGGGATTTCTTCCATGCCGATCAGGGATGTGTCTTTCAGGTGGTTCGCTAGAATAAAAGGGATTCCCTGATTTGGGTCGAAAAGTAGCGAAGGGTTGAAGGTATAGTTCGTATCGGATATTTGCCATTCGCCGCTGAGGAGATTTGTTTCCCACTGTTCCCCTTCGATGTTGATGAGTTGCACTTCCGCGACCAACCCCGGGGCGATGACGCGGACTTTGGCGTAGACGCGGTCGGGATTCACATACTGTCCTTCGGCGCGGCGAAAGGAGATGGTTTCGTTGAAGTCGAGGAAGGCGGGCGCGCCGAATCGGTCAACCAGAAATTCAAAGCCTGTCAGCGAAGCCATGCGTTCGGCTGCGCGCGAGACGATTTCATTTGGGGAAAATTTTTCGAGTTGCGAATTTCCGCAACCCGTCAGCAACGCCCCAAGAACGATCAAACCTGCCCATAAAATAATCCGTTTCGACATACGCTCCTTTTTTGAAGAGCCGTGAATCGGAGTTCAAAGTCAGAAGATTTTGAACTCCAATTTTATCTACGATTGAAACCCCGAACCCGTGATGTAACTTTCCAATCCGCGAATCTCGCTTTCTTTGCTTTCCAGCGCGGCAAACAGGACGTCGCGTATCGAAACCAGCCCCATGAGTTGATCGTTTTCCACAACGGGCAGGTGACGGATGTTGTATTGCTTCATCAGCGCCATGCACTGCTCGATGGTCGTATCTTTTGTGACGGTCATCATTTTTCCGCTCATTACGTCTTTGACCTTGACGTTTTTTGCGTAAAGCCCCTTCACTTCGCCTTTGTAAAGGTAATCGCGTTCGGTGTAGATGCCGATAACCTTTTCGCCTTCAGTGACCAAAATCGCGCCGATGTGCGCCTCTGTCATTACCTTGAGCGCCTGTAAAACGGTATCTGTGGAGGCGACGGAATAATTGGTTGACGATTTTTTTGCTTCCAACAATTTGCGGACAGTGGTCATGTGATTTTCCTTTGGTCTAATAGGGATTGATCTCGACTGGCATCCTATTCAATTTTATCTTGCCTTCATCGCGGAACTTGTATTGTTTGTAAAGTCGGAGCGACTAATCTTGTGGGCTAACCACAAAGGCACAAAGCCGCCAAGCGCTAAGAATCTTTTGAGTCTCTGTGCCTTTGTGGCTTCGTGGTTAATGAAAGCCCATTCTTTTAGCCACTCCCTGTAAAGTTTCAAATCAGGCTAACGTCGTTTGCGGCTGAATAATCCTAAAACGAAAAGCAAAACCACCGCGCCCAATATCGCCACGAGCAAACTGGTAAAGTTGAAACCAGTCACGCCCTGCGCGCCGAAGAATTCCATGATGTAGCCGCCAATGAACGCGCCGACAATACCCACGACGATGTTGGCGATGGCTCCCATCTTTTTGTTCTTACCCATGATGATGCTTGCGAGCCAGCCAGCCAACGCGCCAAAGATGATCCATACCAGAAAATTCATTTTTACCTCCAAAAGGAATTGATTGTTTAAACGCTTTTATTATACCGCTTGCTCGGCGCGCGAGATTTATTTGCGCGGGCTCTTCAGGAATTGCCGTGATGATTTCTAATTTTTGGCTATCTGTGGCGGCGCGACATTAATGTCGCGCTACAGGTTGTAGATTATCACGGCAAACCTCAAATATCCTTTGCGCGCCTTTGGAATCCTCTATTTCTCTGTGCTAGAATTCGACTATCTCTTATGCGCTTCGCGTCACCGCTCTACCTTTCGCTGTTGCTTCTCATCCCGCTTGCGGTTTATCTCGGCTGGCATGGCGGAAAATTCCGCGACCCTGCGCGCCGACGGGAAGTAATTTCGCTTATTTTGCGTTCCATTATTATTCTTTGTATTGTCCTCGCCATAGCGGGATTGGAAATTATCAAAAGCGGAGATAACCTTGCGGTGGTCTTCCTCGCGGATGTTTCAGACTCGATGCCAGAGCAGGCGATTAACGGCGAAGTGACCTATATCCGCGAAGCGCTGAAATCCATTGGCGCGGACGATAAATCCGCGATTATTCTGTTCGGCGCGGACGCGCTCGTCGAGCGTCCCATGTCTGCGCTCAAGGAATTATCTTCCATCACGTCCGTCCCCGTCACAAATCAAACCGACCTCGCCGAAGCGATTCAACTTGGGCTGGCGTTATTCCCGTCGGGATACGCCAAGCGCATGGTGATTCTCTCTGACGGCGCGGAAACCACCGGCGACGCGTTCGCTGCCGCGAAATTCGCGGCGGCTTCCGAGGCGCAAATCATCGTCGTGCCTTTCGTGAATACGGTCAACTCGGAAGCCATGATTACGAACGTGGACGTCCCCGACCATTTACGCAGCGGCGAAAAATTCAATCTCGATGTTTCCATCCAAGCCAACCAGCCGATGCGCGCGGTTGTGCGCGTGTTGGCGAAAGACGAAATCTTATATGAAGGCGCGCACGAGCTCCGCAAGGGACGGCAGACTTTAAGCCTGCCGCTTACCGCGCAATCTCCGGGGTTCGTCAGTTACCAAGTGCAAATTGCGCCGGAAGCCGCGCAGGATACATACTATCAAAACAACAGGCTGGATACTTTCTCGCAGGTCGAGGGACCTCCGCGCATATTGGTCGTCGCGCCGCCCGCGGGCGAGAATCTCCCCGGCGGTGGGATTCGTCCCGATGAATCTTCCTTGCTCGTCGGCGCTTTAACTGCCGCAGGCTTTGACGTGAAAACCCTCGCGCCGACTCTTCTGCCCGCCGATTTGCCCTCGCTCGCGCAATTTAACTCGGTCGTTTTGGTGGACGTCCCCGCGCGCATATTGAGCAAAAATCAAATGGAAAATTTGCAGTCGTATGTGCGCGATCTCGGCGGCGGATTGGTGGCGGTGGGCGGTCCCACCAGCTACGGAGTGGGCGGCTACTACGGAACCCCGCTCGAAGAAACGCTGCCGGTGGATATGCAAATCAAAGACGAGAAACGCCGCCCGCAATTGACGCTGGTTTTCATCATTGACCATTCGGGCAGTATGAGCGAAACCAGCGGCGGCTCGATGAAACTCGAACTCGCCAAAGAAGCCGCCGCGCGCTCGATTGAAATGTTGTTCCCGAACGACAGCGTGGGCGTGATCGCTTTCGACGATACCGCCAGTTGGGCGTCGCCGATCGCTACGCTCGAAGACCCCGCGTTGGTTGTCAATAACATCGCGGGGATTCAAGTCGGCGGCGGCACCGATATTTATGCGGGCTTGCTCGCCATGTCTAAAGTTTTGCCCGCCGACCCCGCAAAAGTAAAGCATGTGATTCTGCTCACCGACGGCGGCGCGGATATTACGGGCATTCCCGAATTGGTTAAAAAACTTTACGAAGAAAACGGCATTACGCTTTCCACCGTCGGCGTTGGCAACGACGCGGCGCCTTTCCTCAAAGACCTTGCCGAGCTCGGCGGCGGACGCTATCACTTTACGAACAACGCGGGCAGTATTCCGAGCATCTTCACCGAAGAAACCACGCTCGCCACGCGCGCTTACATCGTCGAAGAATCTTTTTTCCCAACCCTTGTCAATTCGTCTCCTATTCTTGCGAATATAAAAGAAGCGCCGCAACTGCATGGATACATCGCTTCGAGCGCCAAAGACCTCGCGCAGGTGATTCTCGAATCGCCCAAACACGATCCCATTCTCGCGGTGTGGCAATACGGGTTGGGGAAATCCGTCGCGTTCACATCCGACGCAACGGGGCGTTGGGCGCGCGACTGGGCGCGCTCCGATATTTTCGCAACTTTTTGGGCGCAGACGGTTCGCTACACCATCACCGCCTCGCTCGATAACGCTTTGCAAATGACGGTTGAATCTCGCGGCGAAAAAGCGAGCGTCACGCTCGACGCGCATGACGTTAACGGAAATTTCCTCGACGCGTACCAAATTCAAGCGAACATCATCGCGCCCAACGGCGAGACGCAAACGATCTCATTTACGCAAGTTGCGCCGGGAAGATACGAATCCGAATTTGTTCCAAAAGAACAAGGCGTTTATTTAATTCGTTTTTCGGGGACGACTGACCGCGCAGGGAATCCTGCCCCCATAGCGGAGACGACGGGCTGGGCTTTATCCTACTCCCCGGAATATCAGCGCATCGAATCCGACCCCGATTTATTGCTGCGCCTCTCGGAGATTTCCAACGGTCAGGTTGCTTCTCCCAATCCCGCCGATGTTTTTTCTCACAACCTTAAAGCCGCGCGCGCGTCGCAGCCGGTTGCACCGATATTGCTGCTCGTCGCCGCCTTGCTCTTTCCATTTGATATTGCCGTCCGCAGGTTGATTATCACGCGGTACGATGTGCTGCGTTTGCGCGAATGGGCGGCGCAAAAATTATCTTCGCGCCCAGCTGCGCCGCAAACGGCAAATCCGCGCATGGAGTCGTTGAAGCAAGCCAAGACTCGCGCGCGCGAAGCGAACAAAATTGAAGGTCGGCAAATATCCGTTGAAATAGAATCAGCCTCAACCCCAGAAGAAGACGCGGACGTTCTTCTTCCAACAAAAGAACCATCCGAGTCAACCGCGTCCGCTTTGTTGGCGCGAAAGAAAAATCGCAAGAAATAAAAACGTCTCCCGCACAGGAGACGTTTTTTTGATTTATTCGATTTCGATGTAAATGCGTTTGTTGATTGCGCCCTTGCTTTTGTAATCCGCAACTTTTATCTTGCCAACCTCGGAAGTATTTTTGACGTGCGTGCCGCCGTCGGCTTGCAGGTCTAGCCCCGCAATTTCAACGGTGCGGACTTGCGCGATTCCTTCGGGGAGCAGGTTGATCTTCGTGCGAATCAAATCTGGGATTTGGAAAGCCTCTTCGCGCGGAAGAATCTTGACGCGGATTTCGCGCGCCTGCCCGACTTCAATATTTACCGCCGCTTCAATCTCGCGGACTAATTCGCCGCGCATCGTCTCGAATTCAAAATCCATGCGTCCTTTGAGCGGGTCCATATCGCCGCCCGTGACCTTTGCGCCGTAATCGCGGAAGACCGTTCCGCACAGAATATGAAGCGCAGTGTGCGTTCGCATCAAATTGTGGCGGCGCGTCCAATCTAAAATTCCCTTCGCGGTCGAACCGACTGCGGGCAAATCCGCGCCGCCGCCAAGATAATGAAGAACGTCGTCGCCCTGCTTTTTGACTTTCTCGACGGGGTAGGAAATTCCCGCGACTTCAAGCGTTCCAAAGTCGCAGGGTTGACCTCCGCCGCCCGGATAAAACGCGGAGCGATCGAGCGCAACGGCGCGAGTTTGAGCGTCTGCCATTGTAATGGCGGCGGAAAACTCTTTGAGGTAAGCGTCTGTTTGGTAGAGGAGTTCTGTCATGGGACTATTATAAAATATTAGCGTTGGATTAGAAAGTAATGCGTCGCTTGACTTTGCATCTCTACCTATTGTATAGTAATCAGCGGCGACAATTTTAGGCGCAACCTGCGGGTCGTGCCTTTTGTCGTCTAACAACCCCTTATAAATTCTATGGCAAGGAGAGGCAATGATTAAAGTCAGTGGTCTCACGAAAGACTACGGCGCGCGCCGCGCCATCAATAACGTAAGTTTCGACGCCCAACAAGGCGAGATTGTGGGCTTTTTGGGTCCGAACGGCGCAGGAAAAACAACGACCATGCGCATTCTCACGGGCTACATGCCGCCCACAGACGGCGAAGCGCTTGTGGCGGGATACGACGTGGTAGAGGAATCGCTCGAAGTTCGCAAGCGCGTAGGCTATCTGCCCGAAACAGTTCCGCTTTATACCGATATGGTCGTGTTCGATTATTTGAAATTTATGGGCGAGCTGCGCCATATCCCCAATGTGGATGACCGCGTGGACGAAGTGTTGGATATGGTCGGCTTGATGGATCGCTCCGACGGCTACATCGGCAACCTTTCCAAAGGGATGCGCCAGCGCGTCGGGCTTGCCCAGGCGCTTTTGCACCGCCCCGAAGTTTTAATCCTCGACGAGCCGACGATTGGTCTCGACCCCGGTCAGGTGGTGGAAGTGCGCGAGTTAATCCGCGAGATCGGCAAAGAGCGCACGGTATTGCTTTCCACGCATCTCTTGAACGAAGCGCAAAATATTTGCGACCGCGTGCTGATTATCAATAACGGAAAAATCATCACCGAAGATACCACCGAGAATTTGCAGGCGCGGCTGCTCGGCGGCGAGCGCGTAATTCTGCGCGTGCGCGGCGAAGCCGACGAACTTGCGAAGACGATCAAGCAGGTGAAAGGCGTACAAAGCGTCGAGTCGAAAGAAGACGGCGCGGTGGAATTTGAATTCGCGTCGGGCAAAGACGTGCGCCCCGAGGTCGCCAAACAGGTGATCAAAGCCGGTTACGACCTGCTCGAACTGCGCCCGATTGGCATGAGCCTCGAGGAAATCTTCCTCGAACTTACCGGCGATTCTAAAAAGAAGTAGCGCGACATTTATGTCGCCTTGCGAAAGGAATAACTATGAGAAATATTTGGACAATCGCAAAACGCGAATACGATAATTACTTTAACAGCCCGCTGGCTTATGCGGTGGCTGTCGCAATTTTATTTATGCAGGGCATTTATTTTGCGTTGATTCTGTACGTCACGTCGCAGCAGGCAATGATGGGCGGCGGCGCGCCAGAGACAACGCCGATCAACTGGCTCTTTGTCTTCCTGATGATTTTCCTCAGCCCCGCGCTGACCATGCGCCTGATTTCCGACGAAGCGCGCATGGGAACGCTCGAATTGATGCTCACCGCCCCCGTCCGCGATTTTGAACTCGTCGCGGGAAAGTGGCTGGGCGCGCTTCTGTTCGTCCTTTCGATTGCCGCAATCACGTTGATTTATCCGATTGTCGTCAATAATTTTGTCCAACCGGGCATTGATTGGATGGTCGTCCTTTCCTCATATCTTGGATTGATCCTCGTCTGCTCCGCGCTGCTGGCGTTAGGCACGGGAATTTCCGCGGTCTTTACGAATCAATTCGCGGCGTTCTTTGTCACGCTTGGCTTGTTCTTCTTCCTGTGGTTCATGGTCAGTTTGCCCGCGGGCTACTTGCCGCAAGGCGGGGACGTATTTAATTACCTCAGTCTTTCGGATCATTTTGCCCAATCTATGAATCAAGGCACAATCAATTTGGGCGACCTTGTTTATTACCTTAGTCTCACCGCGTTGGGTTTGTTCGTCGGCTCGACCGCAGTTGAAATTCGGAGATGGCGCTAATGGCTGGAAAAAAGAAAAACCCCTCCGCGAAGTACGCCTTTATCGGACTCATCGTTGCGTTGGTCGCCTGTGTTTCCACGGGCTTGGTCGGCGCGACAAAAGGCTTGCTCGCAATTGAAATGTTTACGCTCGACGCCGCAAACGTCAATATACTCAACATCGTCTTGCAGGTCAGCATCGCGTTATTCCTGTTTGGAATAGCCGCGTAC
>JAQTWR010000103.1 GCA_028689195.1 Anaerolineales bacterium
AAACAACTGTTTTGCTAATCATCTCGCTTTTATACCATCATTTATAAAAGACCACCACCAAGAAACATACCCTCTCCCTTTAGGAGCCCCACAGGGGCGCTACGCTAAGGGACAAGTCAACCCGCCGATTATGACGCAGAGAAGGTCTTAACCTTGATTTACCTGATTCGCCTGATAGCCTTGATTTGCAAGACTCCAATCATGGCAATCCTCTAATCCTTCTAATCATGGTTAAGATCACCCCGCCGCTTACAACCCTGTCCACTCACCCTTTATCCTTCTTCTATAAAATCATCCAACACAAGAATATCAATCAATTCATCAAGCCGTGACAATCTCTTGTCATTTGTCAAAAATGCCTTTGCGCCGAAATTAAGACTCGCTGCAACTTGCAGCGCATCAGGCGGTGAGACGTTGTACTTCGCCCGCAGTTGAGCCGCCACGCGCGCGACATTGCGGTCAACATCCACCACAGATAAATTTGGAAAATGCACGAGAACCGCTTCGTATTCACGCGCAGCAGATTCGCGTCCCAACTGCCACGGGCGGACTGTGATTTCCATCAGCGTAATTGTGGAAGTAACGCCTTGCCATTTTCCTTTTTCAATTCCATTGAGCGTAATCTGCGCCAGTGGGCCATAGCGCAAATTATCTTCAAGGAAATAAATAAAAATGGACGTATCCAGCCCGATGACTTTTGCTTTTGCTAACCGTTTGCCGAGCTCGTCCATGCGTCACGCTCCCCGTTGAGATATTTTTCGACTTCCACGCCTTTCCAGATATCGCTGTGCAGACCTTGAAGATAATCGGTGTAGCGTTTGGGTTCTGGAATCATGACAATCACGCCGTCCTGGACATCCACCAGCAGGCGGTCGCCTTTTTTGATATTCAATTGTTTGCGCGCAATCTGCGGGACAGCGATCTGATATTTGGCGCTGACTTTTACCGAGGTTGTAGTCATAAGATCTCCTTGCTTAGCAAAATTAGTTATTTGCTTAGCATTTTACCATAACCCAGAATAGCCGACCCGCCGATTATGGCGCAGAAAGGGTCTTAACCTTGATTTACTTGATTTGCCTGATTGCCATGATTACAAGACTCCAATCATGGCAATCCTATAATCCTTCCAATCAAGGTTAAGACCGCCCCGCCGCTTACAACCTTGCGCCCTCCCATTTTGTTTTTTGTTATTCTAAAATCCTTATCAATTTGGCAGATCTTTCTTTACCAAAACTTTTTCGTTCACCTGCTTGAAAACCAAGCACAGAGCCTATAGAAATCTTATTCCAATCAGATTTATCGTTAAACTCGGAAGCATGTATAAAAAACGATTCGCCATCAGTCGACTTTGCAAAACCAAATCCTCTACCTTCAACTAAATACGTTACTGTACCTTTAAGTCGATCTGGCTCAGAAGAGGATTGATATTTTGATAGTGATGTTTTAGTCCAAATAGCAGCAGTTCTTGGAAGGGGAGTAAACATTTCGCTCACATATCCTAGCGCACGAAGACTAAAAACAGGTTCTCGATTGTATGGACTGTTAGAAGAAATCCTATCGCGCAGTTTTTTTGCTATAGGCATATCAAACTTTTCGATCTGCCCTATCTCCAGTAATGCATTCTGCAATTCAGCCAAATATTGTTGCGCCTCTTGCGGAGGGCGAATCTGAAAACGTGGAACTTGCCTCTTTCCTCCTCTGGTAGTTGGTTTGGCATTGTATATTATCCCTTTACGATTCAATCGCTCATACAAAGCTCTAAACTCTTCAGTATCTATAATTTCAACAACTTGAATAATATCGTTAGTCGACAATAGCCTTCCGTCTCTACCCAAGAGTACTACACGTTGCTCATCTTTCGTCAAATGGAAATCAGTAAAACCATTTAGCCATTGAACATCCTTTGGGGAAAATATTGATTTATGAAATAAAGTAACCATAAACGAAGCTTGGTCCGCATGTATTTCTGGGTCTACAAGTTCAAAACTTCTTACGCTGGAATATATTCTTCTAATGCCTTCGCCCATTTCTCTCATATACCCAAGTTCTCGCAAAACTCTGGCAATAAAAACATTTCTTGACTGGTGAGCGCCCTTAAGTTCTTTTAGATCCTTAATTAATATAGATGACAGAAGTCTGCCTGGGCTCTTGACTTCCATCCTGTCATCGTAAATCAGAATTTCAATAGGCTTACCTTCAATTGAGTAGTCACGATGCGCAACCGCGTTGATAAGCGCTTCTCGACAAGCATCTTCTGGATATATAATGCTTTCACGAAACAGAGCGTTTGCCTGAAATTTTGTGCGAGCAAGATGAGGTCTGAGAGCGTCCCATGAATTTTCAAGCAACGATACTATATTTCCATTTATCATGTCATCTTCACTGACGTTGTAGTCTTTACCCGTCCCTATAGAAGAACCAGTTACTCGTAATATACGGATTGAGCATCGTGGGTGCCATTTTATAACATCGCGCGCAAATAATAACAAAGCTGCCCTTCTAAGAATTAATCCTTCTGGACCAAACTGTGCTAAATCTAAGAATTGCAGAAGTTTTTCGGGGGAATAACCTGGGGCTAATTGCTGTGCGATTCCATCTATTAAGTCTATATCTAGATCCTTAAGCGTTGCACTCGGGATAAAGTTTCTGTCATATTCTCTTGAAAGTATTTCCTGCCTGTCTTGTTGAATTCTTTCTGGTGGGACAATACGGTTTTCACGATCAAATCTCTGTAAGCATCGCCCATCAGATGTCAAATGAACTGATCCCGTACTTTTAGAGACTTGAAAATACAGAATTTTATTTCCTTTTACTTCAAAAAGTTTAATGGAAGGGGTAGGGATAGGCGAATCTGCATGAACATAAGTACTGTAAGCAAGTTTCATTGCATCCAGAAGTTCGTCTTTGTGAGGCACGCCAGAAATAGTACTATCATCCTCGACGCCAACAAACAATTCCCCACCATCAGCATTAGCAAAAGAGACAAGAACTTCTCCAATGTTCCTGCAAATTTCTTTTACTGGACGGGGTTCAACTTTTCCCTCTGTATTCCTTTGAAGTGCGCTTTTGAATTCTCTAAAATGGCTTTCCCCTAAATCTATTCCAGTTAGTATTCTTTCCTCAAGTTTTAATGTCTCAGTCATCTTAGCACCTCCTGAATTTATTTTTGCAGATTAATACAATTGTAATTTGGGGCATATTATAAAGCCTAACAGACAAAGTGCCTGTTAGGCTTTATTTTTACCATTTCACTCTTATAACTTCGCAAACCTACTCACCACCTTCGCCGCCGCGGCGGGACGTTCCATATTCCCGCCCTGATGGATGAGGATGGGCGTGCCTTCCTTCATGTAGGCAAACTCCACAAACGCCTGACCTGTGATGAATCGCTGTCCATCAATGGCGCAGGAAGTGACGAAGCCGATTTGCTCGCCGTTCGCGTTCTTGACGGGGTCGCCGTTGTGCGCCATGCGCGTGCGCTGCTCGTCAAACGTAAAGCGGATGACCGCGCCCTTGCGCTCCTTCTCGCGCGCCACGTATGCCTCGCGCCCGATGAAGTACGGCTTGTACGTTTTCACATAAGAACCAAATCCGCCTTCGGCAACGCCGAGATCGCGCCCGCCGAACTTGCCCGAGCCGAGTCCCATCTCATGACCGTAGAGCGGAAGTCCCGCTTCGGTGCGGAGGCTGTCGCGCGCGCCCAGACCAATCGGCTTGACGCCAAACGCTTCGCCCGCTTTCATCACCGCCAGCCAGAAATCCACCGCGCGGTCGGGATGGACAAACAACTCGAACGCCATCTTCTCGCCCGTGTAGCCCGTGCGCGAGACAATCAAATCAAACCCGCCGACGACTCCGTCGCACAGTTCGGTGCGCTTCAACTTCATAATGCGCGCGCGGGTCGCGTCATCCACGCCCATTGCTAGCAGCACATCGCGGGACTTCGGTCCCTGCAGCGCGATATCCACGCGCATGTCGTTACCCGATTTCGGGTCGCGCAGGTTGCGGATTTCGGCATTGTAGCCGTATGTCCGTACCCAGGGTTTGGCATTATCAATCTTCACCTTGCCGTCACGCACACTCTCCAGCCACGTGCGGTCTTTATCATCGTTCGACGCGTTTACGACGACGAGATAGTTATCCCAGCCGCGGCGATAGACGAGCGTATCGTCAATCACATTCGCGTCGGGCGTGAGGAAGTGCGTGTACAAAGACTCACCGGGCTCCAGCCCGCCGCAGTCGTTGCCGCAGACCGTATCGAGGAACGAAGCCGCGTCCGCGCCGCGCACATCATACGCGCCCATGTGCGAAACATCAAAGAGTCCCGCCGCATTGCGCGTGGCAAGATGTTCCTCGAAAATGCCCGAATACTGCACGGGCATTTCCCAACCTGCAAACGGAACCATTCTGCCGCCCAAATCGCGGTGGACTTGATTCAATTTCGTTTTCTTTAATTCGCCTTCGACTTCATTCCACTCGAACGGAGGAAGTTCATCATGACCGACCACACGGTACGGCTCCGCGCTGACTTTGGGCAGGTCGCCGATGAACCACGGTTTGGTCTGGCTGACGGGTTTTCCGTCCGCGTCTTTGACCTTCTTCTTCACATCCACCACAACAAACGGACCAGGCATACGCGACGCGGAGAAATCTTTCTCGCCATTGAGTTTAAAACTGACATATCCATCGGATAGATCTCGCAGCCACGTGCCAACCATGCCCGCCTTCGCAGCGGGGACTTGCAACTGATAGGTCGTGTCGTTGACCTTAAGCAGTGTGCCTTTTGCAAGACCTTTTGGCGTCGCAATGGATGTCGCCTGCGCTTTGCCTTTCGCCAGCGCGGACAAATCCGATGACAGCGCGTAATTCAACACCTGACGCACGCGATAACCTTGCAGTTCAAACACGCCAGAGGTGGATTTATCATCAATGTAATAGAAATGCGGATACCCGCTCTTCTTATATTTGAAATCAATGCCAGCCGATTCCGCCAACTTGCGAACCTTCAAACGTGCAACATTCAACACATTGAAATCCAACTTCGCGCGGCGCTGACGTCCCTTATGCGGCGTATCCACGGAATGAGGCGCGCACGCGAGAAGCACGTCCGCCATGACGTTGGCGAGTTCGCGCGTCTTCTTCTCGTCAAATCCGCGCTGCGTAATCCACGGCGTACCGAGACGAATACCCGAAGGGTCCATCGAATTCTTATCGCCGGGGATGGTGTTGCGGTTGACCACAATGCCGACCAAATCCAAAATGCGCGAAGCCTGATCTCCGCTGAGTTTCGTGCCGTCCGCGCCGACGACGCTGGTGCAATCCACGTTGACCAAGTGCGTATCCGTGCCGCCAAACGGAACGCGCAATCCGCGCTTCTCAAATTGATCCGCCATGGCTTTGGCGTTCTTAAGCGTTTGTTCTTGCAACTTTTTGAATTGTTTGGTTTGAGTCAACTTGAAAGTTAAAGCAAGCGCCGCAAATACATTGACGTGCGGACCGCCCTGCTCGCCGGGGAAAATGGCTTTGTCAATTTTCTTTGCAATCGCCGCGTCAGTGGTCATCAACACCGCGCCGCGCGGACCATCAATGGATTTATGCGTGGTGGACATGACCACATGCGCGAATCCAATTGGCGAAGGAACTACTCCCGCCGCAACCAACCCGCCGATGTGGGAAATATCCGCGAGGAAGTACGCGCCGACTTCGTCCGCAATTTCGCGGAACTTCTTCCAATCCGGCACATAAGAATAAGAGGAATAGCCCGCGATCATCAATTTGGGTTTGTGCTCCAACGCCAAAGCGCGCACCGCGTCATAGTCAATTTTTTCGTTTGCGTCAATCGTGTAATGCACCGCCTTGTACCACTTGCCGCTGCGATTGACCGACGAGCCGTGCGAGAGATGCCCGCCGTGCAAAAGGTTCAATCCCATCACGGTATCGCCGAGATTGATCAGCGCGTGATACACCGCGTTATTCGCAGCCGCGCCGGAGAGTCCCTGAACGTTGACAAAGATTTGATCCGCGCTGATTCCATTGGCGGCGAAGGTTTGCGCCGCGCGGCGACGCGCCAGCGCTTCCACGGTGTCGGCATATTCCACGCCTTTGTAATAACGCGGGTCGCTGTTGCGGCGATAATTCGTCAGCCGCGCGGAATAATCCAAAATTTCCGCGTCGTCCATCCAACGCGAATTTTCGTCGGGATAGCCTTCCGCGTAAATATTTTGGAACGCGGAAGATAACGCCTCGCGCGCCGCCATCGGCGCGGTGGATTCGGACGCGATGAGAATCAGTTTGCGGGCTTGTCGCTCGGCTTCGAGTTGGGTCAGTTCGTAAACATCGGGGTCGAGGTCTTTGAGCGAACCGCGAAATAAAAAGTCGGACATGGTTTTCTCCTTGAGAGATTGGTTTTTTTGAATTCGTCAGACAATTGAATTGTAGGACTTTCAGGGATGAAGGTCAAGTGAACAAACGCATAAAAAAGGACGGGATGTTTTATCTCGTCCTTTTTGCGTTACTTGCCGATATTTATCGTTTCGCCCGAAAGGCGCAGCGTCCGAATTGGGAACGGGATTTCAATTCCCTCCCGCTCAAACGCCTCTTTGATTTTTTTCAACGCCGCGTCTTTGACCGCGCGCGTGGAGAATAAAGTCGTATCCACCCAAAAATAAACGGTCAGTTCTATGGACGAAGCGCCGAACGTATGAAACAACACAGACGGGGACGGGGTATCCACATAGCCCGGCGCGTCTTTTATTGCGTTCAAAATAATTTCGTTTACGTTGTTCAAGTTGGTATCGTAAGCCACGCCGACGGAAATTTCGGCGCGCAGGCAGCCCGCGCGCGTATAGTTAATAATCGCCTGCGAAAGAATATCGGTGTTGGGCAGGAATACAATCAAGCCGTCCACCGTTTTCATTTCTGTGGTGCGCAGGTCAATTTTCGTAACCGTGCCTTCGTATCCAGCCGCCTTCACATATTCGTCTATTTTCAAAGGTTGCTGCACGAGCAGGATGATCCCCGACACAAAATTCTGCATAATGTCTTGCAGCGCGAAACCAATCGTAAAACCGAGAATTCCCAGCCCGGCAAGAAAAGCCGTAACGTCAAAAAAACGCTGCAAGGCGGCGATTACGCCAAATGAAATTACAATCCACTTAAGCGTCTGCGAAAGCAATTGCGAAATTCCAATTGCGGCGTTTTGACGGGCAAGCACGCGGGACAAAAGCGCGCTGAAGACTTTTGCCAAATAAACGCTGAATCCCAAAATAACAAGCGCCGTAAACAAGTTCGGCAATGAATCCACAGCCTTTGCCATGAGATTATAAAAATATTCCTGCATCACGCCTCCTGATTTCGACCGCGCTTAAAATAATTTTTTATTTTCCTTCACCCACTCGAACAATTTACGCACGCCTTCTTCCACATTGATTTGCGGCTTCCAGCCCAATTCTTTTTCCGCTTTTTGGATGTCGGCGTAGAACACGCGCTGATCGCCCGGGCGCCAATCGCCGCGCGCGACGGGAATCTTTGCGCCAAGCAGATTCTCCAACTTCGGTTGGAACTCTGCCCAAATAGACATGACGTTATTGGGTCCGCCGCCGAGGTTGTAGACTTGTCCCTGCGCGACGTCAATTTTTTCAACGGCGAGATCGTACGCGTCGAGCAAATCATCTACGAATAAAATGTCGCGGACTTGCTTGCCGTCGCCGTAAATGGTAATCGGTTTGCCCATCACCGCCGCGATGATAAACCACGCCACCCAGCCTTGATCTTCAATGCCAAATTGTCTCGTGCCATAAATGCAACTTTGGCGATAGACAACCGACCGCAAACCGTAAATACGCGAGTAGTCGCGGACGTATTGATCGCCCGTCCCTTTTGAGCAGCCATACGGAGAATGAAAATCCAGCGGCTGCGTTTCCGGGCAGCCGTTGATTAAATCCTTGTAACGCCAGCGCGTGGGTTCTTCAAAGAGTTCAACCTCTTCCATGCCGCCGTAGACTTTGTTAGTGGATGCGTAAATCAAAATGGGATTACGCCCCGAAAGCCGCGCGGCTTCGACGACGTTGAACGTTCCCAGCGCGTTGGATTCAAAATCGTCGCGCGGATTTGTGACCGAAGTAGTCACCGCGACCTGCCCCGCGAGGTGGACGATCACGTCCGCGCTTTTGGCGGCTTCCGCGATTCGCTCCGCGTCGCGCACGTCGCCAACAATGGCGGTAAACGAATCCGCGCCGAAGGTTTGCTTCAACCATTCTAGATTTTTCGTGGTGCGCGAGAGATTACCCTACACGGTGACTTTAGCC
>JAQTWR010000104.1 GCA_028689195.1 Anaerolineales bacterium
AGTCAACTGCCCTATTATTTCCCCGCCGCGCTGATGATGTGCGCGGTTGCGCTGTTCATCAAAATTTCGGTCTACTTTTATTTTGGGCTGTATCGTCGTTTATGGGTTTACGCCAGCACGAATGAATTGCGCCTCATCACCGTTGCAGTGACCACCGCGTCGGTATTAACTTCGGGCGTGATGTTAATCCTCATCGGCGCGGGATTCATCCGCCCGGGAATGCCGCGCTCCGCGTTGGGCATTGACTGGCTGCTCTCGCTCGTCCTCATCGGCGGATCGCGTTTCGCGCTGCGGATTCTCGCGGAGCAATCCGCGCAGCATCGAAACGGAAAATCCAAACGCGCGCTCATCATCGGCGCAGGAGATGCGGGCGCGCTCGTGGTGCGCGAGCTGCAAAAATCCGCGCTCATCAATCTCATCCCCGTCGGCTTTCTTGACGATGATCCAAAAAAACAGCGCCATGAAATTTACGGCGTTTCGGTCATTGGCAAAATAGATAAACTCGCCAGCGTGCTGGACAACCAACAAGTGGATGAAGTCATCATCGCGATTCCCACCGCGCCGGGAAATATTGTCCGCATGGTCAATGATGTTTGCCGCGCCAAAGGAATTCCATCGCGCACCATGCCCGGACTTTATGAACTCATCGGCGGCAAAGTTAACGTCAATCGTCTGCGCGAAGTGGACATCACCGACCTGCTGCGCCGCGATCCCGTCCGCGTGAACGATGAAAAAGTTGGGCAAACGCTCGAAGGCAGGCGCGTGTTGGTCACGGGCGCGGGCGGTTCCATTGGGCGCGAACTCTGCCGACAAATTGCGCGGCGCAATCCATCCGAATTGGTTTTGCTTGGTCACGGCGAAAACAGCATTTTCGAGATTCAACTCGAACTGCAAAGCAATTATCCAACCTTAAAAATTTTTCCCGTCATCGCCGATATTCGCAACGCGCAGCGATTAGATTCCGTTTTCAAAGAACGCCAGCCGCAAGTTGTCTTTCACACCGCCGCGCATAAACACGTTCCGCTCATGGAAGCCAACGTAGTCGAAGCCATCACCAACAACGTGCTTGGCACGCGTAACGTCGTGCAAGCCGCGCTCGACCATAACAGCGAACGCTTCGTTTTAATCTCAACCGATAAAGCCGTGCGCCCTTCGAGCATTTATGGCGCGACGAAACGCATCGCCGAAATGATAACGCTCGAAGCAGCGCAAAAATATCAACGCGCGTTTACCGTCGTCCGTTTTGGAAATGTGCTTGGCAGTCGCGGCAGCATTATTCCGATTTTCAAAAATCAAATCGCCAACGGCGGTCCCGTCACCATCACGCATCCCGACATGGTTCGTTTTTTTATGACCATTCCCGAAGCCGTTTATCTTGTGTTGCAATCTGCATCCATGGAAAACGGCGGAGAAGTTTTTGTGCTAAACATGGGCAAGCCCGTTCGCATTCTCGATCTTGCCGAAGACCTCATCAAACTTTCGGGACTTGAACCCAATAAGGATATTGAAATTATATTCACGGGGATTCGCTTCGGCGAAAAATTGGCGGAAGAATTATGGGAAGAGGATACGCCGTTGGCGAAAACTTTCCACCCCGATATTTTTCGGCTCGATCAAAACGGCGCGGCTTCGCCTCCCTTCAATTTGAATCAAGTTATTGAAAAGTTGACAAGCCTCAGTCTCTCCGCCAACCCCGAAGCGATCGCCAGCCTCCTCGACGAACTCATCCCCGGCGCCGCCATCCGCGCCGCCGCGCATGACGATTTGGATGGATAGCATATTACGTCATTGCGAGCGTAGCGACGAAACAATGACAAAGTAGAAACCCTATGCCTGAAGTTACTCTCGCCGAATGGAATCAATTTATAGAGAATCATCCCAACGCGCATTTATTACAAATGGGCGAGTGGGGCGAGCTGAAGTCCGCATTTGGGTGGAAACCCGTTCGCATTGTTTCAGAGAATATCGGCGCGCAAATTCTGTTTCGCAAACTTCCGCTGGGATTTACGATTGGGTATATGCCGAAGCCTGTGAGCAGTGAACAGTTATCAGTGAGCAGTGAGCAGTTTTGGAAGGAAGTCGATTCTGTTTGCAAAAAAAATCGCGCCATCTTCCTCAAAATTGAACCTGATTTTTGGGATAAAAATCCTCTCCCTTTGGGAGAGGGCAGGGTGAGGGTGAGTTCCCATAACATTCAACCCCCGCGCACTGTTGTAATTTCAATTGCCGAAGATGAAGAATCTATTCTCGCAAAGATGAAACCCAAGTGCCGCTATAACACGCGCCTCGCCGAGAAAAAAGGAATCACCGTCCGCGCATGGGATGACATTAAATCCTTCCACGAGATGATGACCATCACCGGCGGACGCGATAAATTTGGCGTTCACTCGCTCGAATATTATCAGCGCGCGTTTGGGTTATTTCATCCCAAAGGAATTTGCGAATTACTCGTCGCGGAATATGAAGGCAAGCCGCTTGCCTCGCTGATGGTTTTTGCAAATGGAAAACGCGCGTGGTATGTGTACGGCGCATCCAACGATCAGGAACGCAACCGAATGCCGACATATCTCTTGCAATGGGAAGCGATCCGCTGGGCAAAGTCGCGCGGCTGCGAAGAATATGACCTGTGGGGAGTCCCCGACGAAAACGAAGAAACTCTCGAAGCGCAGTTTGAATCGCGCCACGATGGGCTGTGGGGAGTCTATCGCTTCAAGCGCGGATTCGGCGGCGAAGTCAAACGCGCCGCGCAGGCGTTGGATCGCGTTTACAATCCACTTTTGTATTGGGCGTACACGAAGTACATAGGGAATAGAGAATAGTGAATAAAAATTGGAATCAAATTATTTCCAGCCTTCCTAATCCGCACTTTCTACAGACTTACGAATGGGCACAGGTCAAAGCGAAGTATGGTTGGATTCCCTATTATGCCATCTGGACGGACGACGGAAAATTTCATGTTTCCACTAATCACCAATTACCAGTCACCAATTACAGCGCGGCAGCGCTCATCCTCAAACGTCAAATCCTTCGTCGCGGAATGGTCGCGCGTCTGAGCGTTTTATACAGCCCCAAAGGTCCGCTGCTGGATTGGTCAAATGAATCTTTGCGGACTCGCGTATTAAATGATTTGCAATCCTTTGCCAAACAGCAAGGCGGAATTTTTCTCAAGGTTGATCCCGATGTTGTGCTGGGACGCGGCGTACCCGAAAGTAACGCGGACCTAACTCCGCGCCATGATGTGACCGACGAACTTAAACATCGCGGATGGAAATTCTCTGCCGAGCAAATTCAATTCAAAAATACCGTCCTCATTGATCTCTCCGCGACCGAAGAAGAAATCATCATGCGGATGAAATCGAAGACGCGCTATAACATTCGTCTCGCCGAAAAGAAAGGCGTTGTCGTGCGCGTAGGCGGCTTGGAGGATTTGCCCGCGCTGTACAAAATGTACGCCGAAACATCCGTCCGCGACGGGTTTGTTATCCGCGACGAAGACTATTACATGACGGTGTGGAAAACTTTTATGTCACAGGTAAAGGGTCAAAAGTCTGCGCCGTTGGCTATTCCTTTGATCGCCGAAGTTGATAATGAACTTGTCGCCGCTATCTTTTTATTCATATTCGCAGGACGCGCGTATTATGTTTACGGCATGTCGCGTAACGCGCACCGCGAAAAAATGCCGACCTATCTTTTGCAATGGGAAGCGATCAAACGCGCCAAACAAAACGGATGCGCCGCCTATGATCTTTGGGGCGCGCCGGACGTCTTCGATGAAAGCGACTCAATGTGGGGCGTGTATCGTTTCAAGGAAGGCTTGGGCGGGGAAGTTGTCCGCACGCTGGGCGCGTATGATTTTGCGCCGAATCAACTTTGGTACAAACTCTACGCAGACATCATGCCCCGCGTGTTGAATATGATGCGGTCGAGGGGTAAAGAGAAAACGAAACAAGGATTAAATGCGTGATACGTGATACGTAACCCGTAACTTACGAATCACGTATCATGTATTACGAATAGGAGAATATATGACTCAAAATATCCCTCGCCTAAACTTTGCCCATCTTCCCACGTCAATCGAAGAAATGCCTCGATTGACGAAAACTCTGGGTGGTCCAAAAATCCTCGTCAAGCGCGACGACCAAACAGGACTTGCCTTCGGCGGAAACAAAACTCGCAAACTTGAATTCCTCGTCGCCGAAGCGCGCGCGCAAGGCGCGGATATGCTCATCTCGGCGGGCGCGATTCAATCCAATCATTGCAGGCAGACGGCGGCAGCCGCGGCGCGATTTGGATTTGATTGCACTCTGGTTTTGACGGGCGACCGTCCGACGCAGCCTTCGGCAAATTTTTTACTCGACCAATTATTCGGCGCTGAAATTGTTACCGTTGCCGACCGCAAAGACCGCGACCGCGTCTTGCAAGAGACTTTTGATAAAGCCGTTGCGGCGGGCAAAAAACCGTATCTCGTTCCCTATGGCGGATCAAGTTCGACGGGCGCGTTGGCGTACGCATTTGCGGTGGATGAATTTATGAAACAAAATATTCATGCGGATTGGATTATCTTCGGGACGTCTTCCGGCGGCACGCATGCGGGATTTGTGCTCGGTCAGCGCTTGTTTAATTTCAAAGGCAGGATTTTAGGGATCAGCATTGACGAACCCGAAATCGAACTCAAGGCGCATGTCTCGCAACTCGCGTCAGAAGCCAGCGAACGCTTCGGCGCGCGGATTAATTTCACGCCCAATGACGTGCTTGCAACCGAAAATTATTGTCAGGCGGGATACGGCGTTTTCGGGGCAGGGGAGCGCGAAGCTATTCATCTCTTTGCCAGCACTGAGGGACTCTTGCTCGACCCTGTGTACACAGGTCGCGCCGCCGCTGGGATGATTGATTTAATTCGCAAGGGATTTTTCAAGAAAGACGAAATTGTTTTGTTCTGGCACACTGGCGGACAGCCCGCGCTGTTTGCGGATAAATACGCGATAGATGTGGTGAAGTAAAAAGGTAATTAACCCAAGTCGCAACCATGTTTTCTGGGCAAGGAAACTTCAGACCCTTGCCACAGATTTCACCGATTTGCACGGATTTTTTTCAAATTAGTGAAAATCCGTGTAATCCGTGGCAAAAGAACTAAAAAACTGGTAAAGGTGGCAACTTGCGTTAATTAGGTAATTGGTGATTAGGGTTTTCCTAATCCCTAATCGCCTGATTTCTTCACTCCACACACGTTCTTGTTAAACCATTCCCCACATCGCATCCATTTGAATTGATTTTCTCGCGCAGGTAATTATCGTATAACGCGCTCATCGTGACCAGGTCCCAATAGTTTTCCTTCAACCACGGGAAAGCCAGTTTGCTCGATTCATAATCTTCGGTGCGGATGTGCATTTGCACGATGTCGCCGCCTTTGGCTTTTTGAATGGCGCGTAGAACCACATCGGGCGCGCCGCCGCCGCCGACTGAAAACAAAGCCGCGACGAGTCCGCGCTCTTGACAGAGGAGATCAAGCGTGGGGCTGATAATATCGTATGGCGGACGGACGAATCGCACGCGGTAATCCATCCCTAGCGCGTTGACCAGCGCGTCGCGCCAGCGGTCGAAATCTTCCAGCGCGCCCGCGAGCGACATCACGCCGAGATTGACATGCTCGTAGCTGTGATAACCAATCTCGTGTCCCTTATTTACAAGCCGCTTCCAAATTCCCTTATCTCTCGCGTCGAGGTCGGGGAGTTTCAAGCCGATGGGGAAGAAGGTTACTTTGAATTTTGGAAATTCATCGAGCAGCGTTTCGACTCTTTGCAGGCGGGTTAAAGAATTGCAATCGTCGTAAGTGACGGCGATGTTTTTATACGAGCGGCTGCCATGCCAGAGCAGCGGCGCATTGAAATAATCGCCCTCCGCCTGTTTGGGGATGAAGCGCGTACCCGCAAGCCCAAGCAATGCCGCGCCGCCAAGTTTTAGAAAATCTCTTCGGGATATGTTTGCCATAATATATTTATAAACCAGATCTGACAGGTTTTGCATAACCTGTCAGGTCTTTCTATTGAATAATCTCTACTTCCATACCAATATGAATCTTGCCTTCGTTCAATGGAATTGTATTCATTCCAAAAATTGCGCCGAGTTCGTGGTTGCGATATTTCGCTAAAGTCTTCAGCGGCTCTTTGTTTTTCTCCAACGTTTCTTTATCAATCGTCGTCACCACGCAGCGCGGACATGGCTTGACGAGCGCCATTTCAACCTCGCCGATTTTGATTCGCTTCCACGAATCTTCTTCAAACGGCGCGCAGCCCTTGATGACGATATTCGGGCGAAAACGATTCATCGGCAGCGGGGATTCCATTTTGGAATTCAGGTCGTTTAGCGATTCCTCGGAAATAATCAAAATTGGGTAGCCGTCCGCGAAGCCCGTGTGATCGTCCGCGTTGATTGCGTAATCGGGATTCAATCTGCGTTTATATCCATCTGCAAAGTGGACGAGTCGCACAGAAACGCCGAGCCAATCCGAAAGCCATCGCGCCGCGTCGTCGCCCAAATCCACCGCCGAAACATTTTCGCTGCCCCAAATATTTACGGGAAAGTTCGCGCCCGAATTTCGAATCGCGACGCGCAGCGAATCGAAATTCGGCGCGGCGAGCGTCGCTATATCATTTGTTAAGGTTGGCGTAATCAGCGCCAGTTTTGGGTATTCGCGCTGGGTCAAAAATTCGCCGTCGGGCGTAACCACCATCATGCGGCGGTCGTTGGCAAGCCCCATGCGCTCCACAAAAGATTCGGTCACATCAAATCCGCGGCAGGATTTAATCGGATAATACGTTAAGTTAGAAAGCGTAATCATGCGCGTAATTTTACTCGAACATCCACAGCCGCCGCGCCGTGCGCCAAAACGCGCAGCGGATTGATTTCGATTTCTTCGATCTCTTCATGTTCATACGCGAGCCGCGATAATTTTATGAGGATGTCTACCGCCGATTCTTCATCCGCTGGCGGAATGTTTCTGAACCCCTTTAGTTTTCTGCCCGCCCAGGTAGCGCGGATCATTTCTCTCGCTTCAGTTTGATTCAACGGCGCGAGGGCGAATGCCACATCCCGAAGCCCTTCCACCTCCACGCCGCCCGAGCCGAACATCATCAACGCCCCAAACAGCGGATCGCGCGCCATGCCTACGATCACTTCCTGTCCCAGCGGAACTTGATGTTGAATGTGTACGCCTTCGATTTTCGCTTCTGGCTTTACTGATTTGATGTGCGCCAGCATTTTCGCATACGCGCTTTTGAGCGATTCCACATCGCTGATATTCAACATCACGCCGCCCACATCCGATTTATGCAAAATATCCGGCGATGCAATTTTCATCACAAGCGGAAATCCAAGTTCGTTTGAAATCTTTACCGCTTCGTTTTCATCCCGCGCAAGTTTGATTGGCGCGGTGGGAATATCGTATGCGGCAATCATATTTTCCGGACTCGAAAGTCTCCAGACTTTCGAATGTTCTTTTATTTCCAATTCCAACGTCGGGAGACGTTGGAGTCCGTGCGCGCGTTTCACCAACGCCCCCAACGCCGAAGCCGCCCGTTCAGGGAAGGGATATGTTTGCACGTTTGAGTCTCTAAATTTTTTCTCCGCAACTTCCACAAGCGTTGACCCCATGAGCGCAATTACAACGGGTTTGGAAGATGATTGAATTAGCGGAATCAGCGCGTCGGCGACTTGCTCGGTTTTGAACATCGGCGGCGGCGGGAGAATCACCATCGCGCCGTTGACGTTTTTGTCCGCGAGCAAAATCTTCAAACACGCGGCATACGTTTCGGGAGAAGCGGATGCAAGCATGTCTACGGGATTATTCACGCTTGCAGATGCGTGCAATATCGCGGCAAGTTCTTTGCGCGTGGAGTCGTTTAGCGCGGCGAGTTTCAATCCGTTCGTTTCGAGCGCGTCGGCGGCGATCACGCCGGGACCTCCGGCGTTGGTCAATACTGCCATGTGGAGTCCGCTTGGCAGGGGGCAAGCCGCGAGCGCGCGCGCCCAATCAAACATCTGCTCGGCGGAATCCGCGCGCAGGATTCCACTCTTGATGAAAGCAGAATCAAAAGCGGATTCTGATCCAGCCAGCGCGCCCGTATGCGACGCGGCGGCTTTTTGTCCCGCTTCAAAGCGACCGACTTTCAGCGCGATGACGGGTTTGTGTTTTGTGACTTCGCCAGCAACCTTAATAAAACGCTGACCGTCCGAAACGCCTTCCATGTACATGACGATGACGTTTGTGTTTTTATCTTTCGCAACTTCT
>JAQTWR010000105.1 GCA_028689195.1 Anaerolineales bacterium
GGTAGACGTGGCGCTGAACCATCGCGCCGCGTGGCGACTCAGCGCGGTGCCGCCGATAAACTTCAAATAGTGCGTATAATCCGTAATGGATGTGTGATAGGTGTAAATCAACGGCACGTTTTTTGTAGAAGCCGTCAAATACGCGAGCAGTCCAACCGTCACGGGGCTGTGCGCGTGCAACACGTCAAAATGTTTGCGCGTGAGCGACCATGTGCTGCGCGGAGTTCCCAACACGGCGACGTAAAGCGGCGGGTTGTTCAAATATTTGAGAGACGGCAGCCGCACCACGTCTTGTTTATCGTCTTTATAGCCGGGGAAGCGCGGCGCGAAGATCGTCACCTGATGTCCCCTGCGCTGTAGTCCCTCCGACACCAATTGCAAGGAAATGGAAACGCCGTTGACCTGCGGCGCATACGTATCCGTAAACAAACCGATACGAAGCGGCGTAATATTGTTCTTTAATTCAGATTCGATTTCTGTTGTAACCATGTCGTATTTCTCCTGAAATTAAAGCGATGATCGCTTTTTATTTTTCTTCTTCCGCAGCGTCTTCGCGCTTCGTCAGGTTTGCCTTCAAACGCTTTGCCAGATCGCGGCGTTCAAGCATCACGCGGCGTTTGCATTCGTTACATTCCAAACCAATATCGGCGCCGAGTCGCACCACGGTCCATATATACGAACCGCAGGGATGCGGCTTCTTCAAACGCAATTGGTCGTTCAAGCGCAAATCGGGAAGCATGGCAAGATTATACCCGCCGCGAGAAGTAAAATTGAATGCGCGCGCGCCTTGACCGTCCCATCACAATACAGTAAAATCACGCCCGCTCAAAGAATGCTTCCGTAGCTCAGTGGATTAGAGCGCTTGCTTGCGGAGCAATAGGTCGCAGGTTCGAGTCCTGCCGGGAGCACTAGAGTAAGAAGCGGAATCATTTCCGCTTCTTTTTATTTCACGGAGCGACAATGACAAAAAAGAAACCGCATATTCTATTAACGAATGACGACGGCATCCGCTCGCCCGGCTTATGGGCGGCGGCGGGCGAACTTTCCAAAATTGGATTCGTAACCGTCGTCGCGCCGCGCGAACAATCTACGGGCATGGGACGCAGCCTGCCCAGCACGTCGGACGGAATCATCCGCAAAGAGCAGGTGCAAGTCAACGGACAGGAGTGGAGCGTGTACGCGGTGGGCGGCTCGCCCGCGCAGGCGGTGCTGCACGCGCTGTATGAAGTCATGGAACACAAACCCGATCTCGTCGTTTCGGGAATCAATTACGGGGAAAATGTCGGCATGGGAATTACCATCTCGGGCACAATCGGCGCGGCAATGGAAGCGGCTTCGCTGGGAATTCCATCCATCGCGGTTTCGCTGCAAACCGAAGTGCAGTATCACCTCAGTCATTCCGAAGATTTGGATTTTTCAACGGCTGGATTCTTCGCCGCCTATTTTGCTGAACGCGTCCTCGAAAAAAAATTCCCCGCAGAAGTGGATTTTATGAAAGTGGAAGTCCCCGCCCACGCGACCCGCGAAACGGAATGGCGCGTTACGCGGCTCTCTCATCTGCGCTATTACGAACCCGTCCCCGCAAAGCGCGATTCATGGGACCAGCCCGGCACGATCTCGTATAAACTCAGCGACGCGCTCGACCATGAAGACGAAGGCACCGACATTTACGTCTTACGCAAAAAGAAAATGGTCTCCGTCACGCCGTTGAATTTGGATATGACGGCGCGGGTGAAGTTCGACGATTTTGCAAAATATTTGAAGAAATAAAAAAAACAGGCGGAGGAAAATCCTTCGCCTATTTTTTATCCGCTTACAACTCGCTTGCGCGTCTTGAAATTCGATCCTTCGCCCGCACAATGAACTCTGCGAGCGAAATATTATTTTGCTGCGAGCCGTCGCGCGCGCGGAGCGAAACTTGATTGGCTTCCATCTCATTCGCGCCGACGACGATCATATACGGGACTTTCATCAACTGCGCGCCGCGAATCTTCGCGTTCATGCGCTGCGCTGAAATATCGGCGTGAGCGCGGATGCCATTATCGCGCAGTTCCGCCGCGATGTTTTCCGCATATTCATTTTGCGAATCCGTAATCGAGATGACGCGGACTTGTTCGGGCGAAAGCCACACAGGGAAATTGCCCGCGTAATGCTCCAGCAAAAATCCGACCATGCGCTCGTGCGTGGAAAGCGGCGCGCGGTGAATACATAACGGGATTTCGTCCGCGCCTTCTTTGTTCATGAATTTCAGGTCAAAGCGTTCAGGCACGGCAAAGTCCACTTGATTTGTGGCGAGAGAAAACTCGCGCCCAATCGCCGACCAAATTTGCACGTCAATTTTTGGACCGTAGAACGCGGCTTCGTCCGTTCGTTCCACATAGGGAACGCCGCCGTTATCCATCGCGCGGCGCACCATGTCTTCGGTCTTGAGCCATAGGCGTTCGTTGTCCACGTATTTTTTACCAAGTCCCTGCTTGGCGTGAAGCGACAGGCGCATCACATATTTCTCGATACCGAACAACTCGAAATATTTGTGATACAGATCAATCACGCCCATGAATTCCTGCTCAAACTGATCTTCGCCGCAGTAGATATGCGCGTCGTTCATTTGCATCGAGCGCACGCGCATCAAACCAAACAGCTCGCCGGATTTTTCGTAGCGATAGCATGTGCCATATTCCGCAAGGCGGATCGGCAGGTCGCGGTACGAGCGTCCCTTCGAGCCAAAAATCTTGTGGTGCATCGGGCAATTCATCGGCTTGATGTAATACTTCACGCCTTCCAATTCCATTGGCGGATACATGCTTTCGGCATAATAAGGCAAATGTCCCGAGCGGATGAACAGGTCCTCCTTCGTGATATTCGGCGTGCGGACGCGGACATAGCCCGCCTTCTCTTCCATCTCTTTGGCGAGTTTTTCCAACTCCTCGATCATCACGCCGCCGTTGGGCAGCCACAGCGGAAGACCGGGTCCCACTTCGTCGTCGAAGATGAAGATTTCCAACTCCTTGCCAAGTTTGCGATGATCGCGCTTCTTCGCCTCTTCCAATTGATGAAGATAATCTTCCAGTTCCTTTTTACTTTCCCATGCCGTGCCGTACACGCGCTGGAGCATTTTATTCTTTTCATCGCCGCGCCAATACGCGCCCGCAATGGACATTATCTTAAACGCATCCTGCTTAATGTCTTTCGTGCTTTCGACGTGGGGACCGCGACACAAGTCCACAAAGGTATCGTGCCGATAAATTGAAATTTCGGGCTTCTCATTGAGCGGATTGCCGTACTCGTCGAGTCCGCCTTTTTCGAGACCTTCGATTAATTCCAATTTATAAGGCTGGTCGGCAAAGACCTTTTTCGCTTCTTCGGCAGAGATGACCGTTTTTTGGAATTCGTGTTTACCCTGCACAATTTGTCTCATACGCTTTTCGATCAGCGCCAAATCTTCGGGCGTGAGGTTGCGCGGCAAATCGAAGTCGTAATAAAAACCGTTATCCACCGGCGGACCGATGGTCACTTTGCCGTCGGGGAACATTTCCATCACCGCCCGCGCCATCACATGCGCGGCAGAATGTCGAATACGATACAACTTTGAATCTTCATAACGTTCTTGAACTTGTTGCGCCATTTTTTACTCCTTGTGCTGCGACTTGAAAGTCGCGCTACACTATGTCAACTTAAACAAAAAATTCTCACCCACAACGGGGCGAGAATTCAATTCACGCGGTTCCACCCGAATTGTAAAACGGGATCAATCCTGTTCTACATCTCTTAAGCCTCTAACGGGGCAACCCGTTTCGCATATTTGTACGGGCGAAGCGCGCCTCGTCCCTACGTTCTGCTCCACGCTCGCGAGTGGTTTTCAGCGGCTGTTCTTTGAAGATACTCTCAACATTTTGCATCTTCTCTCTGTCAAAAACAAAATCGCTTACTCGTCTCGTTCATTGCGTTTTTACTAATTACTGGTCGCTGATAACGGACCAAGTGGGCGAGATAGGGCTCGAACCTACGACCTTCGCGATGTCAACGCGATGCTCTAACCAACTGAGCTACCCGCCCGAACGAGTGGACATTATAACTAGGGTATCAAAAATTGACAATGGTATAATCCCCCGCGTTATGGCAAGACGTAAAACGCCCGAAGAACTATCCGTTGAAGAGTTGCGCCGTCTTTTAGTAGAAAAAAGACGCGGCGCGCGCAAAGAACGGCTGGAACATTATCGCCGCACGGGACGGGTGATCTCCCTCGCCCCCGATATGACCAACATGGACGCGCGCGCTTCCGCCCCCATAGTGGATACTGCGGAGCCGGAAGAATCCACGCCCGAAGCAAAATCCGCGCCGCAGAATCCGCGCCGCAAGTGGATGGATCGCGCCCTGCTCGCCGTCGAAGCGCTGGCGGTTATCGGTTTGCTCGGCGTGCTATTAAACGGACTCGGTTTGCTGCGAACCCTCAACGCGGAAGTTGTTGCGGCGCTCAACCCCAATACGCCAACGCCGACGCCTTTGGTAATGGCGGTTGTGTTACCATCGGGGCATACCGCGCCCGACGCGCAAGGAAACACCGCGCCAAACGAAGCGGAGATTCCCAATCACCTGCGCCCGATGGTGCAATCGCTGGCAAACATTCCCGTCCCCCCGCCCGCGCCCGATCAAGCCGTGCGAATTCAAATTCCCGCAATTACCGTAGACGCGCCCATTGTGCAGGGCGACGGATGGGAACAACTCAAAAAGGGAGTCGGGCAATACATCGGTTCGGCGGCGCCCGGGCAAAATGGAAACGTCGTCCTTTCGGCGCATGACGACGTTTACGGCGAATTATTCCGTTATTTAGATCGGCTTGTTCCGGGCGACCAGATTATTATCTTCACCCAGCAGCGGCAATACGTTTACATCGTAGACCGCACCATTCTCGTCGAACCTACCGCCGTGGAAGTGATGGCGCCCACCGGCAGCCCGACCGTAACTTTGATCTCGTGCTATCCATATCTTGTTGATAAACAGCGCATTGTCGTCTTTGCGCGATTACAAAATTAGGAGAAATAAAAAATGGCTAAGAAAAACAAAAGACCAATCGAGCGCAAACCCGCAGTAGCAGCCTCTGCCGCGCCTGTCGAGTTCAACCCCGATTACACACACACCAAGAAAGACCTTGCGCGCATCGGCACGCTGGCGGGCTTTTTTGTTGTCGCGCTTGTTGCGCTTTCATTCTTTTTGAAATAGAACGCAAATCAACAAACGTCGAGAGGAAAGGTTGTTTTCAGCCTTTCCTCTTTTGTTGCCACGAATTTCACTAATTTGCGCGGATTTTTAAATCCATCCGTGGTAATCCGCGTAATTCGCGACAAAGGTTTTGTTCCTTTTGTTTTGAACGGCGTTTTTTCGCCGTGTTTTTTACTCAGAATGACATTGTATAAGGCGGGGTTATAATTCGATTATGAACACTACTTACGACGTCCAACTTGAAAAACTGACCTACGGCGGCGAATCTATGGGACGCCTCCCCGACGGGCGCGCGGTCTTCGTTCCGTTTGGGCTGCCCGAAGAGACTGTCCGCGTGGCGTTGACTGAGGATAAGAAAAACTTCGCGCGCGGGAAAATCATCGAGGTTGTTAAATCCGCGCCAAATCGAATCAAACCAAAGTGCGCGCATTTCGGCGTGTGCGGCGGATGCCATTATCAAAATCTGTCTTATGAAAATCAACTGAATGCAAAGACGGAAATTTTAATTGACCAATTAAAAAGAATTGGCAAGATCGAACACCCGCCCGTAAAGCCGATGGTCGCTTCGCCGCTGGAGTGGAATTATCGCAACAACATGCAGTTTCATTTGACGGCGGAAGGCAAGTTGGGATTTATCAATTCAAAAGGAAATTCCGCTTTTCCGATTGAAGAATGTCATTTGCCCGAAGCGGGCATTGACGGGTTTTGGCGCGACCTGCAATTTGAATCGAACAAGGATGTGGAGCGCGTTTCGCTGCGCGCGGGTCAGGATGACGAGTTGATGGTCATTCTCGAATCAGAAAACCCCGAAGCGCCCGAACTCGAAATCGAAGCCGACGTTTCCGTCATCCATTTATTCGACGAACATTCCGTGGTGATTGCAGGGCGCGATTATTTCACCGTGAATATTCTCGAAAAAGATTTTCGGGTTTCCGCCGCGTCGTTTTTTCAAGTTAATACAAAGATGGCGGAAAAAATGGTTCAACATCTGCTTGCGCGTTTGCCCGTTTCCATGTCTACAACGCTGCTCGACGTTTACTGCGGCGCGGGGCTGTTCGGCAAATTCTTCGCGTCAAAATGCGAGATGGTGATTGGAATCGAATCATCCGAATCGGCTTGCGAAGATTTTGCGGTCAATCTCGATGAATTCGATAATGTCGAGTTATACGAAGGTTTGGCGGAAGAAGTTTTGCCCGCGCTCGCGGGGCGGCTGGATAGCGCGACGTATGTCATCGTTGATCCGCCGCGCGCGGGAATTGAAAAACACGCGCTGGACGCGCTTCTCGACGTCAAGCCGCAAATCATCGCGTATGTTTCCTGCGATCCCTCCACGCTGGCGCGCGACGCGGCGCGATTAATCAACGGCGGCTATCGCTTGATAGACGTAACGCCGTTTGATTTATTTCCGCAGACGTATCACATTGAATCTATTTCGATTTTCGAGAAGCCCTAAAAAATACTTGCCGCAGAGATAAAGGAGCCCCGACGTTAAAACGTCGGGGCTTTTGGTTTTATAAAATAGACTTCTTGCACAAGTTATCTGCTATAAAACCACAAAGGCACGAAACCGCTAATTTTTTCTTCTTAACGTGAATAATGGATAAGCCAAAAACATCAGCATGTCACCCTGACTGAGGGAGCGTTTTTCAGTGACCGAAGGGTCTCAAATGAGTCGTTCCGAGATGCTTCGGGGCAAAAAACGCCCCTCAGCATGACATAATCCCGTTATCCATTATTGACGTTTCTTATGAGTCTTTGCGACCTCGCGTCTTCGCGGTTCATATTTTGACATTTGCAAGAGGTCAAATCTAATCTTCCGCGATCACGACGACCTTATCTTCCGCCGAGAATGTGACCGACGCGGATTTTTTCGGATTGGTATGAACGCCGTATGCTTTCTCCGCGTCGCGGCTTTCGCTCATGATGCGATAACCGATGGCGGTTTCTCCGCGTCGGCGCGCGGCTTCGGCAACGGTGTAGAAATTGACGGGCTGCCCAATCGTCACATAGGCGCTCATCGGTTTGAGGTAAATCTCCGCGCCTTCGGGGTCGAACATATCGGTAAAGACGCCCATCAATTCGGCGTTCTCCGAAAGTTGCGCCATCATCAAACTGATGAGATGTTCGCTGACGATGAAGTCGTCCACTTTGGCGGCTTCGGCGAGTTCGCGGTTTCGCAAATCCAGCATCTCGCTGATGATGGAGAATGGCGTTTCGTCCTTCTCGGCAATATCGCGCAAATGCAAAAGCGTGACGAGCGTAATCGCGTCGGCTTCCTGCGCCTCAAGGTGACTGTACGCGAGAACAATCACATGATCGTATTCCGTCGCTTCGAGCGATTCAAGCAAATCGCGGTCGCGGATGTCGCCTTGCTGCACGATGATTTTTTGATTCTTGAGTTTTCCAACTTCAAGACGAATTTGTCTTTCAAGGTCTTCAATATTTGAAACAATGGTAACTTGCGAACCCTTGGCGACATAGTTATCCAATTCGCGGATAATCATCGCGCCTGAACGATTCCAACCAAGGATGAGCGCGCGCTCGGGTTTGGCGGAAGAAGATTTTCCCTTCGCGGCAATCTGACTTTCGTTCACTGCGGCGCGCGGCGCGGCAAGCGCGATCTTATCGTCATCCTCGGCGATCACAAAAACCTGGTCGCCAGATTCGATCCGCGCGTCCATTGCGGGGTTCATCGCGATGGTTCCATCCGCTTTGCGAATCCCCATCAAAGTGGAGGTTTCATACGCGGATAGAGATTCGCCATAAGATTTTCCGACGAGCGCAGGCTCTTCTTTGAAATAAATTTCATCGCCGCCGAAATTCATCAACTCGGTGTAAACGATGGAAAGTCCGCTTTGGCGCGAGGTCTGCGCGACGACGCGCGC
>JAQTWR010000106.1 GCA_028689195.1 Anaerolineales bacterium
CGCCACAAGCCAGATCAGCAGGTCTTCGCCTTTTTTTTGATTTGGGCGGGTGACGTTTACCTTCCCCTTATATACGATATAAAAACCGTCGGGCTTATCGCCGCGCTTGAATAGAATCTGATTCGCGGGCAGTTCGCGCTCTTCAAGCTTTGACGCAATGCCCGCGAGCTGATCCTCCTTCAAGCCGTTGAAGAGGTGAATTTTATTCAGGATGCCGACGCGCTGCTTTAATTCGATCACGATTTGATTCTATCAAATTTCAGACGTTCAAACGATCTCCACGCCCGCGAGTTTCTCTATCACGCCGACCACGGCGGAATTATCCAACTCGCCCATGCCTTGATCAATCATCTGCTGAAATAAATCCGTATTCGCCTCCGCAGACGAGACGGGAACGCCAAATTCTTTTGCGGTTTCCAAAACGATCTTCATGTCTTTCAATTGCATCCGCGCCTTGAACCCGGGATTGCGATTTCCGTCGAACAAACGCGGCGGCTTCACGTCCAAAGTCCAGCACTGCGCCGCGCCCGCTTTGATCGCGTCTATGACCTTGCGCGGATCCACGCCCGCCTTCTTTGAGAAGACAAGCAGTTCGCCCATCGCCGCCATTTGCGCCGCGACCATGATTTGATTCGCGGCTTTCGCCACCTGTCCCGCGCCCGCGTCGCCGACATGCGTGATGGTTTTGCCCATCGCTTGCAGCACGGGCAGCGCGCGCTCCAGCGCTTCCGCCTCGCCGCCGACCATGATGGTGAGCGTGCCGTTCTTCGCGCCGATGTCGCCGCCTGAGACGGGCGCATCCAGCGAGAAGATTCCCCGCGCTTTGAGGCGCTCGGCAATCATTCGCGCAGACGCAGGCTTGATGGTGGAGTTATCTATCAGGATGAGTCCCGCGCGCGCGCCTTCGATGATTCCATTTTTACCGAGCGCGACTTCTTCCACATCGGGCGAATCGGGCAGGTTTGTGAAAACAACATCCGCCTGCGCCGCGACCTCTGCGGGAGAGTTTGCCGCCGCCGCGCCCTCCGCGACCAATTCATCCACCGCCGCGCGGGAGCGGTTGTGAACCACCACGGGAAATCCCGCTTTGAGAATATTCCGCGCAATGGATTTGCCCATCAATCCAAGCCCGATGTATCCGACTTTTAACATAGCGAAAACTCCTTGAATAAGATGGCGGGATTATAACCGTAAGACCCTAAAGGTTTTGAAAACCTTTAGGGTCTATTAATAAACTTGGCTATAAAGCGGATTACTTGATCGAGTAGGTAATGCTGACGTTCACCGATACCGCCAATTGACCGGGCTGAATCGGCGCCGCCGCACTCGCGTCCATGGCGCCGCCGCCACCCTTGCCGTACATCGGAGCGGGATAGGGGCTGCTGTCGTAGAAGTTGATATTCTGAATATCGCCAAGCGAAATGCCCGCCGCGTCCGCCAATTCCTGCGCCTGCTTTTTCGCGTCGTCAACGGCTTTCGTGCGCGCTTCCTTTACGGCGGCGCTTCTATCCGCCACATCAAACTGGATGCTGTTGATATTGTTCGCGCCCGCGTTGACCACATCGTCCAGCAATTTACCGAGACCATCCAATTTACGCACGGTGACGTACACGGTGTTATCCACCATATAAACGGAAGCGCCGACCACGCCATCGGGATTATATTGCTGGGAAGGATAGATGCTAAAGTTCGTGGTAACAATATCTTTCGCAGCCACGCCAGCCTTCTTGATTGCGTCCGTTACCGCGACGGTCTTCGCGGTGTTCGCGCTGACCGCATCTGCGGCGGTGGGCGATTCGGTATGCACGCCGATATAAATATAGGCGATGTCGGGCGTTAGATAGGTCTGCCCCACGCCGGTCACATTCAGCGTGCGGACTATGGGCTGTGCCGCTTGGTTAATGGTCGTCGGACCGCAGGCGCTCAACGCAAGCATCAGGGCAAGCGCGGCAAAAATCCAAAATTTATTTTTCATTCTTTCTCCTTTTTTCGTTTAAGTTATGTCCGCAAATCTTTGCGGTAAATCTTCCCTCTCACGACGCTTTATGCTCAAAAAAGTTCCCTTGTATTTTAGTTCAATACCGACTAAAATTTTTGGACAAATGTTCTAATAGACTTCTTGCATGAGTAAATCATTGGAAACCGCCAAGTCACAAAGACTCGAAGTCGCCAAGTTTTTCTTTTGAGGCTTTGTGACTTGGCGTCTTTGTGATAAAAAACGGACTTTTGCAAGAGGTCTAACGAGAGAAACCATGCCCATAGACTATCAGCAAATTTACGCGCAGATCAAAGCCATCGGCGCAGGCGCGCAGGAAAGAAAAAAACGCCGCGAAGAAGCGCAAGCGAAAGCCCGCGAACTTCTTTCCTTTTATGATTCTCAATTGGATTTGCTCCGCGCCAAAGCGGACTCTGCCCGCCAAAGCGATCCCAACATCCGCTGCGCCGCGCCGCTGACCGAATCTCTCGCGTCTTCCTTCCCCGTCGTTGACTCTGCGCCTCAAGCGACTCTCATCGCCGCAGACGGTTCGCAGATCAATCCAGACCGTCACGCCGCGATTCAGTTTTGCGTCGTCAACGTCGGCGCGATCACGATGAAGACGAACTCAGGCGAAACGCCGCAAATTTCCACAGACACCCAACTATTCTACGGCGACGATCTCCAGCCAAACGGCTTTCCGCTTTCAGAAGGAATCGTCGCCCTCAAACGCGACCTCGCCGAGCGCGCCAAACTGGACGAGTTATCCAAAAATGTTTCAGGCGCAGTCGTCACCTTTACCGATGGTCCCATCGAACTATGGGGCGCAAAAGAAGACGCGCAATCTTATACCGAATATTTGCAGAAATATCTCGGCGCGCTTTCGCGGCTGCAATCGCGCGGCGTGATCACCGCCGGCTACGTGGATAAACCCTCTGCGGATTTAGTCATGCGCCTGCTTGAAATCGCCAGCGCAGATAACGAGCAAATCCAAAAAATCCGCGAGTTTCATCCCCTGCGCGGCGTAAGCGACCGCTGGCTTTTTAGTCCGTTTCTGAAATCAGGTCATCGTTCGGCGGTATTCAAAATTCAATCGTCTTCAGAGAAAACTTATAAAAACGCGCTGGCTTTGCATTTCTTCTATCTCAACGTCGGCGTTGAAAATCATCCGTGGCTCGCGCGCGTGGAAATTCCCCAATGGGTCGCGGACGATTCATCCCAACTGAATTTGCTGCACAGCGTTCTTGTCGAGCAGTGCCGCGTGATGGGCAGCAGACCGTATCCATACTTATTGCATCGCGCCCACGAAACCGCCGTTGTGAAAATGGAAGAAAAACAGCAGATCGAACAAATGCTTTCGATGGAATTACGCCGCAACAACGAAGACATGGACGAAGGTTCAAACAAACAATCCGCGAAGGATTTGCAGGGGAGAACGAGGAAATAATTTTGCGCCTTATAATGGATTTATCTAATAGACTTCTTGCATAAGTCAAAAATAAGCAAACCTTTGCCACAGATTTCACGGATTTACACAGATTTTTTTGAATTCATCCGTGAAAATCTGTGTAATCCGTGGCTAAAAATACTTTTGCAAGAGGTCAAATGCAAGAAATAATGATTTCCACAACAGTTATCAAAAGCATCAACTGGAGTATAAACTATGAATTTTTCACCTGACCAATTTGTTTTTATTCTTGCCTTGTGGGGGGCAGCACTTTCTACAATTCTTGGGTTTCTAGAATTTCGTAAAGAAAGAAGAAAAATCACAATCTTTCTTGTGGAAAATAACGAGAAATTCTACTCAATAACAATAACAAATGTTGGTCACCGCACAATTACACTCATGAATTTGAATATGGTTATTCCAAGCAAAGGAATAATATCTTTAAACTCATTATTAAGGATTAAGGATGGAGAGGATGAAGTTAAATCGCCTTTGCCAGTCACATTAACAGATGGAGAAAAAGTTACTATTCCAATATCTTTGGAATATAGTGAATATATAAGAAGAGAAGAAAAAGTTATTTCCATAACTGTAAACGATGCAGAGAGCATAAAGCATATCAAGTATAAAAGACTAAGTTATGATGCAAAATCTGGTAGTTTGCTCAGTAAAAAAGTAAATAGGTTGTTGTAAAAAGCCTTTTGGGGAAAGCCAAAACAAGGAACGGTTGGAAATATGGACAATAAAAAATGTATGTCGCTCGGAATGATTTAGGAACCGTCAGATTCTAGGTTCAAGTCCCCGACAAATGTCAAGACTCTCTGTTTTAATAGGCACTAGCACAACAAAACGGGACAAGCCAAAAAGCCTGTCCCGTTTTGATTCTGTCCATTACGCGCCGACGGGCGCTGTCTTTTTATAGAACCGTATCGGCACGGCGTCTCTGGAAATATTTTGATACAACCCCGCCTGAATATCCGCCATGTGCTGCCAACGCGCTTCGCTAATCACGCGGATGTCAAGCATGACGTCGTATTTCAACGCAATATCGGAAAGAATTACGCTGATCGGCTGGCGAAATCTCCATTTATCATCCGAGACAATCAGCAAAATATCCACGTCGGAGTATTTTGTGGCATCGCCCCGCACTTTGGAGCCAAATAACGCCGCGCGTTGAATCTTGTCGCCATAAGTGGAACGAACCGTCTTGATAAATTCTCGGACGGCTTTTCTTTCCTTTGGTAATAATTTCAAAGCAGGTCTCGTTTTTGCAACCATTTCTTTACTTCCTCAAAGCGACTTCATTTTAGAAAGTATGGCTCTTCAGGAATTACCATGATGATTTCTGATTTTTAGATATCTGTGGTGGCGCGACATTAATGTCGCGCTACAGGCTGTGGCTTATCACGGCAAATCTCAAATATCCGAAAGTATAGCAGAAGAACAAGATCAAAAGGCAGATATAATCACCAAGGATTTATAAAAAAGTAACGCGAGATTTATCTCGCAAAAACGCGACACTCTTGTCGCGTTACGAAAAGGACTCAACCATGACCACACAAATCGAAATCGGACGTTTACTGAGCGCAGGCACGACGGGCTTTATCGCCGGATGCCGCGTCTCGCAACTCACCGTGCCAGCCTTTGGCGCGTTGGTGCGCGCGCCGCTGGGCGAAGGCTATCAAGTCTACGGGATCATCCACGATATTCACATTGACGATGACGGACTGGTGCGCCAGCTCGTCACAGCCGACCACGTCACCGACGAAGTGATGCGCGATAACCGCGAGCGGAGAATCGTACCGGTGGAAATGTCCGTTTTGGCGGTGGGATTCCAACAGGGCGAGAAAATCCATCACCTTTTACCGCCGCGCCCGCCGCTGAGTTTGGACGTGATCTATTTATGCGACGATGACGACGTAAAAAAATTCACTTCCGCCGGCAGGTTTGGCTACTTCCGTCATATTTTGCAAAACAAAGAAATTCCCATCGGCGAAGTCCTCGCCGCGCACTTGACGCAGGCGCAAAAAGCAAACGACGCGCGTTGGAAAGAAAGCGCCGTCAAAGAACTCATCACCCTATTGCGCGACGATTACCCCACGCTCATGTCTGTCCTCGGAGCGTTGAGCGAGGCGGTATGATGCGCGCCGAACTCGTCTTCGACGCAAAAGCCAACGTCGGCGAAGGTCCCGCGTGGGACGCGAAAACGCAAAGCCTTTATTGGGTGGATATTTTGGAGAAGCGCGTTTATCGCGGCGCGGAACTTCTCGCGCAATTAGACGACTTCGTCGGATGTCTCGCCCCGCGCCAAAACGGACATTTGATTTTGGGAATGCGCCGCGCGCTTTCTGACCTTGATGTTGATTCCGGGCGCGTCGAGATTCTAACCCCGTTAGATTCCGAGCCAACCGCCAATCGAATCAACGACGGCAAATGCGACCCTGCCGGCAGATTCCTCTTCGGCACAATGGACATGAACGAAAAAGAAGCCAGCGGCTCTTTATATTCCTTTGACGGCAAACAAACAACGCGCCTGCTCGAAAACATCCGCATCTCAAACGGACTTGCGTGGAGCGTTGACTACAAAACTTTTTATTACATCGATACGCCCACGCGCAAAGTTCAAGCCTTTGATTATGATGTGACCACAGGTCAAATTGCCAACTCACGCACTACGATCCACATTCCAGAATCATTAGGCTTCCCCGACGGCATGACCTCCGACACGCAAGGCAATTTATGGATCGCGTGTTGGGGCGGCGCGCAAATCACAAAATGGAATCCGAATACGGGAAAACTCCTGGAGCAAATTCCAGTACCCGCGCTGCAAACATCCTGCTGCGTCTTTGGCGGCAAAGACATGAACGAACTCTACGTCACATCTGCGCGCGTGGGCATGAGCGCCGCCGACTTAAAAAAATATCCGCTCTCCGGCGGGCTGTTCAAAGTAGAGACAAACATTGAAGGGATGAAGACGTTCCCCTCGACCTAGCCCCCTTTCCCTTTCCTGAAAATTTGTGATACCTTTTGAGAGTCTCCGCCAGACGATTGCGGCTATTCTTGCTTCACCGCGAATCAGTTCTTCGCGGCGAATTCTCAAAATGGAGTTGCAGCATGAAAAAAAATCCAAACAAATTATGGATCGTCGCCTTTGCGCTTGGCTGGCTGGCTGATTTTCTTTTCTGGAAGAAAACCCCCGGAATCAATTTTGCGGTCTTCGTCGCAATGTGCCTGCTCGCCGCGTTTTATCTTCTGCTGACGGATGGGCTTCGCCCGCGACCCGCGACCGCGATTTTGATTCTACCCTTCGCGTTTTTCGCCGCCGCCACGTTCATCCGCGCCGAGTCGATGACGGTTTTCCTCGCGGTCGTGTTCACGCTATTGAGCATGGCACTGATCGCGGTATCCTATCTCGGCGGACGCTGGTATTTATACGCGCTGACCGATTATTTCGCGAAGGCGCTGCAACTATTCGGCAGCGCCGTATCGCGCCCGATTATGTTTATGAACGACGTCCGCAAGGAACAAAAAGAAGCGGGCGTTCAGCCGTCGAAATATAACTTCATGCCCATCGTGCGCGGAATTTTGATCGCGCTGCCCATCGTCGCCGTCTTTGCCGCGCTGCTTTCCTCGGCAGACGCGGTCTTCGGACAGCAAGTGGGCAACATACTCAAATGGTTCAAACTCGACAACCTGCCCGAATTAATATTCCGTTTTGTTTACATCGTCGTCATCGGGTACGCGCTCGCGGGCATAATTTTGCACGCCGCCACAGAATCGATGGATGAAAAACTTACCGGCGAAGATAAGCCGTTTATGCCCGCGTTTCTCGGCTTTACAGAATCTTCCATCGTTTTAGGGAGCGTCATCGTTTTGTTCGCCGCTTTTGTGACGATTCAATTTCAATATTTCTTTGGCGGAAACGCAAACATCAACGTGGCGGGATACACCTATTCCGAATACGCGCGGCGCGGATTTGGCGAACTGGTGACGGTCGCGTTCTTCGCGCTGCTTATGCTGCTCACGCTGAATTCCATCACCAAACGCGAGACCGAATCGCAGCGCAAAATCTATTCGGGGCTGGGCGTTGCGCTCGTCGCGCTGCTGCTGGTGATGCTGTTTTCCGCGTTCAAGCGTCTCGGCTTATATGAGGCGGCTTACGGCTTTTCGCGCCTGCGAACTTACACGCACGTCTTTTTGATTTGGCTCGGCTTGCTGCTTGTTACGGTCATTGCGCTGGAAATTTTCCGCAAAGAACGCATGTTCACTTTCGCCATGCTCGTCGCCGCGTTTGGATTTGCGGTTTCGCTGCCCATTCTCAATGTGGACGCGTTCATCGTCAATCAAAATATCCAGCGCGAAATTCATCCAAAAGCCAAAGACAGCGCAGAGTTGGACGCGGGCTATTTTGTGGAGCTCTCCGACGACGCGATTCCGCCGCTCGTTTCGGCGTACCGAGATTCCGCGACGCCGGACGCATTGAAGGAGAAAATCGGCGCGGCGCTGACTTGCATTCAATATCGGCGAAGCCTCTCGCGCGATTCGTCGTGGCAGTCTTTCCACTTCGCCCAAGCCAATGCAGATAAATCCCTCAAAACTGCGGAAGACTCGTTGAAAAAATTCAAATTGGATAAATACAATCAAGACGTAACAACGCCGTCAGGCGAACAAATTCCTTG
>JAQTWR010000107.1 GCA_028689195.1 Anaerolineales bacterium
GTTGTAAAGCGACACGCTCGCAACGTCCACTTCTTTGGTTTCAAACAAACGCTCGTCGTCGCCCGCGTATAACTTGACGACCACATACGGAATGGACGGCGCGCCGAGATAGAAATCCTGATTGGCTTCGTAGACAATATATTCGTTCGACTTCCATTCGGTCATGCGGTACGGTCCCGTGCCATTGGGATGGTAGACCCAATCCGCGCCGCTTTCGACGTTGGCTTTATCCACGACAAACGCGGTGGGGTATGTTAACTTCAACAGGAAGTACGGCTTGGGCGCGTCAATAGTGACTTGCAAAGTTAAATCATCAATCGCTTTCAGCCCGCTGATGTGATCGGTTTTGCCAGCCGCCATTGCGCGCGCGCCGGCGATGTCTCCGAGATACGTCAATACGGTTTCTGATTCGGTTTGCGGATTCGCGGCGCGCTCCCACGAGTAGATGACGTCTTTCGCGGTGACAAAATTCCCATCATGGAATCTCGCGTTCTCGCGCAGGTGAAATGTGTATACGGTTCCATCGGCGCTTACCTCCCATGTTTCGGCGAGGTCGGGCGTGAGATTCAAATGCGGGTCGAAGGATACCAAGCCGCTGAACACGCGCTTATCTCCTGAGCCGTAAGTGGTGGCGGGGTCGTACATGCGCGGATTTGTGGATTGCCCGCCGCTATAGACGACGGCTTGATCGAGCGGCACATTGATTTGCAAAGTCTGCGAACTGGCGGTTGCAAATATGGATATAACGAGCGCAAGCGTAACGAGTAATAGGTTCAGTTTACGCATTGTTTTCTCCTTTCGCTTTCGCGTTATTTTTGCGGACGATGAATCCAAAAACGAATACGCCGATGACCAGCAAGGTCAAACAGCAGGCGCATAACATGATGGAAGTCAGCGTGAGGAAGGTCGTATCGGTCAGCAGATTTGGCTTTGGCTGGTCGCTTGTTCCGCCGGACGATGAGGTCGGGATAGCGTATGGCGTGGGCGTTACCGCCAGCGGCGCGCCAGACATCGGCACATAAGTTGGGACGTATGTCGGCGTTGGCATGGCGGTAGGCTGCGCGGATGCGGCTCGCGGCGCGGCGTGAATCGCTTCGCGCCACGCGTCTTCCAGCCCGTCAGTATCAAATCCGTAGACGGAGTTTAGCGCGTCGTCAATGGGTTTCGCGTCGCGCAAATCGCTCAGTAGTTGCGTCATCTTTTCCTGACCGTACGCGCTGATCAAAAACTTTACGATGCTGTACGATTCGCTGTAAGAGAGATTCGCCTTATCCGAAAGTTCAGAGAATCCGCCGCTTAACGAACGCACGGTAAACAGGGAGTTATCGCTGACGGCTTGGTCGAGTTGGGCTTGCGAGTGCGCGTCCAGTTCGCCTTCGCTGAACATGGCGAGACCTTCGTTCAACCAGGTCGGCACAGAGCCGATGCACGAGAACGTGAAGTGACCGATGAGAACGTGCGTGAGTTCGTGAATGACCGTGTTTTTGTCCCACGTTGTGTCGGATGAAGAAATGCCCATGATGACCACGTTATGTTCGGGGAAAGCCATGCCGCCCGTCCACGAAGGCTCGTAGAGAATTGCGTCTTTCATGTCGTTATAGTTTGGGTAAACGAAAAGGTCAATCGGCGCGTCGGCTGCCAGCCCCGCCTGGTCTTTGTTGCGGCGCAATCCTTCGACGCCCGCGTCGAGCATGGTTTGTCCGAAGGCGGCGTCGTTTCCATACCAATGCACGCGCAAATTATCGCTTGCGAGGTTTTGCCAGTCGTGGATATTATCCAGCCACGTCGCGGATTTTTGCTCGCTGACGAATTCCGCGCCGCTCGAATCGACATAACGCCAGCGCCACCAAATCTGCGCGCCGGGCGGCAGCGATCCGCTTTGACGCATATCCCACATCCACTCGGCTTGAACGGTGTTCGCGCTCGTAAATTGCGGATACGCCTTTGCGATTACGTCGCCGCAGGTGAGTTGCTCGTCGCCGTATTCCAAAGTGACGGATACGATTTTCGCGTTGGCGCTCAGTGTGGCAGAGAAGGTTGCGGTGTTTGGAAAATCAAACGCGACTTGATCATTCTGAACGTCCGCGCGCGGTAAAGCCGACGCGGTTTGAAGCGGGGCGGTCAACATCCCAAACAGCAGGAAAAACGTCGCTAGTTTTGCTCGCATAAATGAATCTCCTTGAAAAATTTTCATCGCCCTCATCCTCATGGGGCGAGGGCGCGTATATTGAAATATACACTAAAACCCTGTCATGTCTAAATAGGATAAATTAGGGATTTATTCGTGACATCCATCCGCCCATGAAACTCATGGTTATTTAATGTCGGTATGTGAAAATGACAGAGATTGTTATATTTACCATTTATCACTTAATGATTTTTTGGAGGAATCTATGCAAAAAACGAAGTTCATTCTTGGCGGCTTGTTGATTTTAGCGGCGGTGGCGTACCTTATCGTTTCGTCCACGCAGGCGAGCAAAGAATATTTTATGACGGTCAACGAAGTCAAAGCCGAAGGCGCGGCGGCGGTTGGAAAAAGCCTGCGTCTTTCGGGCGCGGTAGTCGGCGACACGATTGAATACGACGCCTCGACCTTGACGCTCACTTTTGAAGTGGCGCACGTCACGGGCGACAACGACGAAATCGCCGCGCAAGGCGGATTGGCGGCAGTGTTGAAGCAAGCCGCCGCCGATACCACCCGCGAGCGCGTCAAAGTGGTGTACGTCGGACCCAAGCCCGATCTGCTCCGCAACGAAGCGCAAGCGATTATGACCGGCAAGATCGGCGCGGACGGCGTTTTCCAAGCCGACGAACTTTTGCTCAAATGTCCCACCAAGTACGAGCAAGCGGTGCCTGAACAAGCCGCCGCTCAGTAATTGGCGTAGATAAGGAAATCCTATGGTTGCAGAATTTGGATACGGAATTTTAGCGGTAAGTTTTCTCGTCGCAATTTACAGCGTCTTCGCGGCGGTTTATGGCGTAACGAAACAATCCGCCGCGTGGGTCCAAAGCGCGCGGCGTTCGATGCTGCTTATGTTCCCGCTCATCTCCATCGCGGCGGCGGCTCTGATCTATTTACTGGTCAACGATCATTACGAGGTGGCTTTCGTTTACGAAGTGACCAGCCGCAGTATGCCCACTTATTTGAAAGTGACCGCGTGGTGGGGCGGACAGGCTGGCTCGCTTGTGTTCTGGTCCTGGCTGCTCGCGGCGTTTACGTCGGCGGTCACCATCCGCAAATGGGATCGCGATATTGAATTTCTCCCCTGGGTCATCGTCGTTTGCTCGACCACGCTTATTTTCTTTCTTGGCTTGGTCATCTTCTACGAGAATCCCTTTGCGCGTTTTTGGAATGTGATTGGAAATATTGAGCCGCACATGTTTGCCCCCGCAAACGCGACTCTCTTCACCGCGCAAGACGGGCGCGGATTGAATCCGCTGCTGCGCCACCCGGGCATGGTGATTCATCCCCCCATGCTTTATCTGGGCTTCGTGTCCTTCGTCATCCCCTACGCGTTTGCAATGGCGGCGCTCATCACAGGACGCACCGACGACCGTTGGATTCGCCTGACGCGCCGCTGGTCTTTGTGGGCTTGGCTCTTCCTCTCGCTTGGACTCGTGCTTGGCGGACGCTGGGCTTACGACGTACTCGGCTGGGGCGGATATTGGGGCTGGGACCCTGTCGAGATCGCCGCGTTCATGCCGTGGTTGACGGGAACCGCGTTCCTGCATTCCGTCATGATTCAAGAAAAGCGCGGCTTGCTCAAACACTGGAACATGATCCTCGTCATCCTGACCTACGATCTCGTTATCTTCGGAACTTTCCTGACGCGTTCGGGCGTGCTTTCGTCGGTTCATGCGTTTGCAAACAGTCCCATTGGTCCGCTCTTCATGGCGTTTGTGACCCTTACCTTTGTAGCTTCCATTGCGCTGGTTATCTGGCGCTGGCCCAGCCTGCATAGCGAAACCGAGATGAAGTCCATGCTCTCGCGCGAGGCGCTGTTCCTGCTCAATAACTTGTTGTTTATGAGCGTGTTGGTCGTCTGCTTCTGGGGCGTGATCTTCCCGCTGATGTCCGAATTGTTCACCGGTCAAAAAGTGACCGTTGGTCCGCCATTTTATGAGCGCGCTACCGGACCGCTTTTCGCCGCGTTGATGTTCTTGATGGGCGTCGCGCCGCTTTCCGCGTGGGGCAATTCCACCATTCAGACGCTCGGTCGCGCCATGTGGAAATCCGCGCTTGCGGCAACGATCATCACCGTAGTTTTGTTTTTCACCTACACTCAAAATATCATCGCGCTGATCGGATTTTTCCTCATCGCGCTTGTTTTGCTCGTGACTTTTCAGGAATTTGGACGCGGCGCGCTTGCCCGTCAAAAAACGCAGAACGAAAATTTCTTCGTCGCGCTGTCTCGTTTGATGGGACGCAATCGCCGCCGCTACGGCGGATATATCATCCACATCAGCATGATGTTGATGGCGATTGGCATTCTCGGTATGGAAGCGTTCCAAATCGAAACGCAAGGTACGCTTGCTCAGGGCGAATCAATGAAGATCGCTGAATACAAAGTCGTTTTTGATAATGTAGCCTCCTGGGATAATAACGCGCAGGAAGTGAATTACACGCGCGCGACCGTCAAAATTTATAAAGGCGATCAATATATCGGCGAACTGCATCCGCGAAAAGATATGTACTTTAGCGGTCAGCCCATGTCCATCCCCGGTCAGCGCTCGACCATGCGCGACGACCTGTATGTGTTGCTGGTAGACTGGCAGCCCATATCCAGCACGGCGGCGACCTTCAAGATATTCGTCAATCCGCTGGTCAACTGGTTATGGATTGGCAGCCTGCTCTTCTTTGTCGGCGTGATCTTTGCCGCCTGGCCCGACCGCGACCCCGCAGAAGAACCCTCCCGCGCAACGCGGCGCGTAAGTCATACCAGCGCGGCGGATTAGAAGTTAGTCAAAAAAAGTCGAAGGTTAAAGGTCGCGCAAGACTTTTGACCTTCGACCTTCGATTTTCAATATTGGATATGTTTATGAAAAAGTCACTTTATATATTGTCCTTTGTATTTTTGGTTAGTTTATTGTTCGCAGGCGCCGCCTTCGCGCAATCGTCCACGCCGCCCACCGACGATCAAGTGAACGCTGTCGCGCATAAACTGTATTGTCCCGTTTGCGAAAGCACCCCGCTGGACGTTTGCCCGACCGACGCTTGCAAAGACTGGCGCGAGCAGATCCGCACCATGCTTGCAGAGGGGAAATCAGAGGCGGAGATTCTCACCTATTTTGAGGATCAATACGGCGCGCGCGTTTTAGCCGAGCCGCCCAAAAAAGGATTCTACTGGCTGGTTTATCTCCTTCCGCCCGCGTTGATTCTTGCGGGCGCGGTTATCCTCTTCCGCTCGATGAAAGCGTGGACGACCGTCAAAGCCGACGCGCCCAACCCTGTTGAAGCGACCTCCGCCAAAAAAGACGATTACGTCGCGCGGCTTGAAGAAGAATTAAAGAAACAAAAGTAAAATCACCCTCACCCCTTACCCCTCTCCCACTGGGAGAGGGGTTGGGGTGAGGGTTTCTGGAGAATGTTATGACCGAAGAAACAACACCCCCCAAGCGAGGCGTATCGCTTACCGCCCAAATCATCATTTGGGTATTTATCGCGGGCTTGCTGGCGCTGGTCGGATTCGGATTGAACCGCGCGCGTAATCCAATGGCGGCTGTCGGCGACCGCGTGCCTGATTTCGACCTTGTATATTACAAAGGCTACGAATACAACGGTACCGCGCAAATGAAACTTTCCGACCTGCGCGGCAAGATTGTGGTAATCAACATCTGGGCTTCGTGGTGCAAACCCTGCGAGCAGGAAGCCCCCGAACTCGAAAAAGCCTGGCAGTTTTATAAAGACGGAAACGACGTTGTCTTCGTCGGCGTGGATTATGTGGATACGCCCGCAGGCGCAAACGAATACCTCAAGAAATTCAGCATTACCTTCCCCAACGCGCCCGATCTGAAGTCCAACATCTCCAGCATTCTCAACCGTCAGATGGGCGTACCGGAAACCTATTTCATTGACCGCGAAGGAATTTTGCGGAACGTAAAAATTGGACCCTTCGCTTCGCCCGGCGAGATTCAATCCATTATTCAAAGTATTCAGTAGGGATATTCAAATGACACTTGGTTCAATTTTTCTTGTCCTCGCCGTGATCTTGCTCGTCGGCTTGTTCATATACGCCCCGTTTACCGCCCATTCCCGTCGTTTACACGCCGTCGAGACGCTGCAAGTTTCCGCCTTGAAAGCGGAACGCGACCGCGTCATCAACGCTTTGCAGGAATTGGATTTTGACTTCAATCTGGGCAAAATTCCCGCCGAAGAGTATCCCGCGCAGCGCGGCGCGCTTTTACAAAAAGGCGCGGATATTCTCCGCAGTCTCGACGAGCTCGCGCCCGTGATTTCTTCCAACAGCGACGCGGAAGCGCGTCTCGAAAAAGCCATCGTTTCTGGTCGCGCCGATATGGCAGCCAGCGCCCCCGTCGAAGTCGAAGTCAGCGACGACGACATCGAATCCATGCTCGCCGCGCGCCGCAAAGAACGCAAAGACAAGTCCGCGGGGTTTTGTCCCAAATGCGGCAAGGCTGCGCTCGTCACCGATAAATTCTGCCCCTCGTGCGGCAAATCATTACAATAACGTTTACAACGTCCTTTGAGGAAAATAATGAAACTACGTCATATAAAGTTTTTACTCGCATTTGTATTTCTTTTGGCTTCATGTAATTTCACGCTCGCGGCAGACGTCACCCCGCCTCCGGGTTACGTTCCGCCGACTCCCATGCCCACGATGGGCGCGCTCTTCCCCGCCAACACGCCCAACCTTGTTGACGGCGCGCAAATTTATATGGCAAAATGCGCGGCTTGTCACGGCAATACCGGCTTAGGCGACGGCGAAAAGGGCAAACAATTACCCGTCACCGTCGCTCCGCTTGGGCTGGCAGATTTCGCCCGCAAAGCGAAACCCTCCGCGTGGTTTATGCAGGTCACGCAAGGCAACCTCGAACGCTTTATGCCGCCCTTCGCAAGCCTGAACGATCAGGAAAAATGGGACGTGGTCGCTTTCGCGCTTTCGCTTCACCTCGCGCCCGATCAAATCGAAAAAGGCAAAACGCTTTTTGAATCCAAATGCGCCGATTGCGCCAAAGACTTCAACGATCCCGAAATGATGTACGCGCTCACCGAAGACGAGCTTGTCAAAATCATCAAAGAAGGCAAAGACGCCATCCCCGCATTTGGAAAAGATTTTACGGATGACGAGGCGTTTGCAGTTGCGGTCTACCTGCGGAGCTTGACCTTCGCCGCGCCGCTTGTCGCCCCCACTGTGACTCCTGTTCCCGAAGCGACGGCTACCCCCGAACCCGCCACCCCGCCCGCCGAGACGACGCCCGTCGAGGGAACTCAAACCAGCGCCACGCCTGAAGCCACCGCCGATCAAACCAACGTCACGCCCGCAGCGACCGTTGCCGCCGTCGAGGGAGTTGGCAGCGTGAGCGGCTCGATTGATAATCAAATCGGCGCGGAACTGCCCGCAGACTTCAAAGTCAAATTGGTCGCGTATGGACACGGCACAGACCCCAACGCGGGAATGCAGCAAGTCGCTACTTACGAAACGGCGGTCAACGCCGACGGCTCCTTCGTTTTTGAAAATATAGAAATTCCCGAAAATCGAATCTTCGTTGCCGAAGCGCTCGTGGACGGCATCGCCTACAAATCGGATTTTGCCGTTGCAAAAGCGGGCGATACCGCGCTGACCCTGCCGGCAATCAGTCTCTTCGCCATCTCCACCGACGTCGGCAAATTGACCGTCACTCAGGCGCACGTCTTCTTCGACGTGCAAGACGGCAGATTGCAGGTGATCGAATTTTTGAATATTTCCAACGCTTCTGATATTGCGATTTCAATTCCCATCGTGGACGATCAGATGACGATTGTAAAAATGCCCGCCAATATGACCAATCTCGGTTTTGACGTGCAGCAGGGCGAAGCGCAGCCCATTGAAACTGCGGATGGATTTGCCCTGCCGCTCTCCGATAAAATATACGG
>JAQTWR010000108.1 GCA_028689195.1 Anaerolineales bacterium
CGTTTTTTGTAACCCCTCTGGTTTGACAACAATCCGCTGATACGCCGAGAGAAAATATTCGAGATGCCGCAGGGAAATCTGTTCGTCGGGCGTGAGGATTTCTCGATAAAGCGGGATGAGAACCGCCGCCTTTATTTTTTTATTCTTCAATTAGTTCCTGCCAAGTATTGCGCGGATTATTCTTCCCGCTTTGTTTCTCGCGGTTAACCAAATATTCCGAACCGCGATTTTCCTTCCAAAATATTTTGAAATCAACGCGGGCTTGTCCGCTAAAAACGCCTCGTCTGATTTCTGGTTGGATACGCCGCCGTCGTTATGGATGGCTACCAAAACTGGAATGTACTTAAACTTGAATTCCCCATCTCCCCAGAGCCTGACGTTCAAATCGTAATCCGCAAGAATTTTATATTTGAGATTGAACGCCTGCCGCGAAAAAACCCTGCGCGGATAGAAGATGGACTGGTGATTGATATTCTTCGCCGCCAGAGTGTGCCAGCGAAATTCGCCGCTGTAGGTCTTGTTTTTGTTCGGCAAATATATGTCCCCGTAATAAATTGTTTTACGATTTTTTAAGTAAGGCGCTGCTTTATGGAGGCAATTCACCAAAACGTCATCCGCGCCCAGAAAATAAATCCAATCTCCGTTTGCCATGTCTACGCCCTTGTTCATCGCGTCGTAGACGCCCGCGTCAGGTTCGCTAATCCAGCGCGAGATGCGGGTTTCGTATCGCCTGATGATATCTATCGTGCCGTCCGACGAGCCGCCGTCAATGATTATCAATTCCGTATTTGCGTAATTCTGTTCGAGAACGCTCCGAATTGCCTTCTCTATATAATCTGCTGCATTGAAGGTAACGATAATTATGGCGATAAGGGGAGTGTCGTTCATTTTACAGGCGTTTGGATAGATAGCGCGCGTAAACGGACTCAAATCGTCTTTCCAATTTGTTCCACAAACGATCTAAAATGTCCGCGTATGTCTTTCCGTAATTCGACCATTTATGGCTTTGGTGCGAGTATCTAAAATCTTGAAAGTAGTGAATTTTCTCCGGTTCGCCGAACATTTTTAGCGCCAGCGTCTGAATAACGTGATCTCCCCAGCGGAACTGGTAGATTCCCAAACTTTCGTCAACTGCGCGGAGGTAATCTTGTACTTCGGGCGTATTCCAAAACGCGGTCTGCGTCAGCGTGAAATTGCTGTAATAGTATTCCGCGTCTATGGCGGTCAACGGGCATTTTGTTTTGACGTTTTTATTTTTTATGTATTCGAGAGTGAAGGCTGGCAGGGTCGCTACGGTTTGTTCGTGATAGTCGTACTCTTTATGAACGAACCCGTAGATGAAGTCGCGTTCTTTCATCCGTTTGAAAATATCGTACTTAATCGGCGATTCGAGGAACGAATCGTCGTCCAGCCGCAGAATGTATTCGAAGTCTTTGACAAATTCGTAAATCTGCATGACGTAAAAGCGGCACATGTGCTTGTATCCTATGCCGCTTCTTCCGCCGCCGGCGTCTGCCTGCACGCCCGGCGGAGCGATAAACGCCTTGCCGCTTATATCTACAAACAAAACGTTCGGGGTTATTTTTGAGATGACCCGCTGGTGCGCGGGAAGGATGTTCCCCTCGTGGAATAGGATGATGGGGTAATTAAACCTTTTGTTGAAGTTGCGGTGAATCAATCGGTTTCGATGAATCAATTTTGAATACCCGTCTATATTTTCATGCCCTCGTATTAAGCCTACAATTGCCGCTTTCATTTGGCGTATCTCTCCTTGAGAAAACAATTTTAGTTTGGCGCGAGCGTCAGCCCCCATCTTTTCAGCGCATGAGGTTTTATTGCGATGTAGTTTGCTCCATACCTGCCCCGCTTTTCGACCAGAGTTAAAAAATCGCCATGTTCGCTTGGCTCCATAACCTGATACCCCAACCGCTCAAAGCATTCATGAAGTTCGCGTCCTGTATTTCCAAACCCGGCGAGAGTTTCATCGCCAAATTCGCACATGACCAGCGGGGCGTCTTCGCGGGAAAGTAAATCTTTTGCCCCTTCGAGGACGTTGATTTCCCCGCCTTCCACGTCAATTTTTATCAAATCAACATTGTTGATTTGGGACTGCCGAACATAGGTATCTATTTGTACGCACTCGACTTCTTTAATATCCGCTTTTATTTGCGCTACGACATTATGGGACGGTTTTCCTAAAGTATTGTACGCGCCTTGCCCATCTGGAAAAATATTGAGCGGCGCATAACCGTCGAAGTTGCTTACCGCTTTTTTTTGAAGGAATATATTTGCGAGTTCGTTATTCTTGATACTTCGCTGTAAAAAAGAAAACTCGCGGTCGGCTGGCTCGAAACTATGCACCCGTCCATTTTGCCCAACGCATTGCGACGCTAACAGCGTATATTGCCCAATATTCGCGCCGATATCGAATACCGTCATCCCGGGTTTGAGATATTTGCTCATAAAGTCGAAAAAAATGGGTTCGCTTTTTCCGCGCCAAAAAATGGATGGCGCGAGCGCGTCATTTGCCGTGAGCGTAATTCTTAATTCCGCGCCGTCAAGATTGACTTCAAAGGGTTTGTTTGGCTGCCAGTTTGAATAAAAATACCACTTCAAATATTTTCCCCATAACGGGTATTTGCGCAATATTTTATAAGCGGGATAAAGCCTGTTCTTTAATTTGTTCATTGGATTTTATAACTCCCTAAGGGAGTTGAAGGGTTTTCCAGTCGGCGTCTACGAGGAAGTAGCCCGGGTGTTTTCCGCCCGCATAGTTTCTGTTGATTTTTCCCGCGCTTAATATTTCAAAGCGAATAGTTACGTCATGCCAAAGAATCCAGCGGACGCCGTGGATTCCAACGGCAATATCTATATAATACTTGCCTTCGTTTAGGAGGTTCGGGGGGATTCTGGCTTGCGCTAGAAATGTTCCAGTAGAACGCTTTACCGTGTCTATATCGTCGTCGAAACTTCGCAGTAAGATCGAGCCGTCCCGCGCGTATAGATCAAACCCGATTCTTAAGCCGTTTGTGATTTTATGGATTTCGTAAGTTAAATCAATTTCAACGGGCGCGGCGGAATTGATTACGCTGTCTTGCGCCGTAGCGCCGTTTATCTTGACGTCTGTCAGTTGAAATATTTCGTCCTGCGTGTGTTTTATTGAGATTGTTTTTTCGTTTTCATTGGTAAATTGAAAATCCAGATATTGTGTCGTAATCGTTTTTGTTTCGCCAAGTGCGACGATTTGACCCTTATTAATCCACAACGCTGATCTGCATAGCTGGTTGATTGCCGTAATATTATGACTCACGAACAATACGGTCCGCCCTTCCTTTGCAACCGATCCCATCTTCCCTAAACATTTCTTTTGAAACTCAGCGTCTCCCACCGCCAGCACTTCGTCCACCACCAAAATCTCCGGCTCCAAATGCGCGGCGACCGCAAACGCCAAGCGGACGTACATTCCGCTTGAGTAGCGCTTGACGGGCGTATCGATGAATTTCTCCACCCCCGAAAAATCCACAATCTCGTCAAACTTGCGGTCAATTTCCCTGCGACTCATTCCCAATATCGCGCCGTTGAGATAGGTGTTTTCGCGTCCGGTTAAATCGGGATGGAAGCCCGTTCCCACCTCCAGCAGGCTCGCGATCCTCCCTTTGACTTTGATCCTGCCCGAAGTTGGCGCAGTCACGCGCGAGAGGATTTTTAGCAGCGTGCTTTTTCCCGCGCCGTTGCGCCCGATGATACCCAACACTTCGCCTTGCTCAACTTTGAAGTTGACGTCTTTTAGCGCCCAAATTTCTTTGCTGTCGCGGTTGCCGTGATCCTTATCTCCAATCCGCAGCAAGGGATTGGGCTTGCCGCGCATCCTCGCCCACCACAGATTTAAATCGTGCGCGAATGTTCCCGTCCCAATTTGTCCGAGGCGGTAGGTTTTAGAGAGGCGTTCTACGCTGATTGCAGTGGTCATACCGTATCCATAAACGTCTGTTCGACGCGATTGAAAATTACGCTTCCGACCGCCACGATCACGACCATAAAACAAAAACTGTATAACAGGGAATTAACGCTTACCGTTCCCGCGCCAAGAAAAGCGTAGCGGAACGCTTCGATAATAGATGTCATTGGGTTGGCGAGGATGATCCATTGAAATCTTTGGGGGATGGAAGAAACGGGATAAATTACCGGCGTGGCGTACATCAGCAGTTGCACGCCGAACTGCACCATAAAGCGCAGGTCGCGGTATTTTGTCGTCAATGACGAGATGATAATTCCAAAGCCAAGTCCGAGTCCCGCCATCATAATAATGAAAATGGGCGAGAGCGCGATCCATAACCAATTGGGCTGGATAGGCGTTCCGCGCAGCGTGAAGTAGAGCGCGAACAGGACGAACATGGCGAACTGGATGATAAACGTAATCAGGCTTGAAATTAAAATGGAAACAGGCACAGCCAGGCGTGGAAAGTACACCTTGCCGAACAGGTTGGCGTTTTGCACAAAGGTTTCGCTCGTTTTGGTCAGGCAGCTGGAAAAATAAGACCAGACCACCGCGCCCGACATATAAAATAGAAATTGCGGCAATCCGTCTGTGGGCAGGCTGGCGATGTTTCCGAATATCACCGTGAACGTGATCGTGGTCAGCAGCGGCTGGATGAGATACCACAACGGACCGAGAATAGTTTGCTTGTAAATGGAAACAAAGTCGCGCCGCACGAAGAGCGCCACAAGGTCTTTATAGCGCCACAGTTCGCCAAGCCGCAGGTCGAGCAACCCGCGCTGCGGTTCGATAATCAATGACCAGTTTTCTTCTTCGAGATTTATCATGGATTTTTTCAAGCATCCGCCCTTCCGACATTGATTTTGTCAGACGGGAATTTTGTTTGGCGGCGCGGATTCCCCCGTCGAGAACCATCCGCGCGTTTTTCAAAAAGAAGTATCTCACATTTGTTGGCGACGAATCTTCACAATTAGATGACAATTAACCGCGCTTCTCTTTTCGCGCGAGCAGCCCAACGGGAATTTCCAACTTTGTTTTTGCGGATTTTCCCTGTAGCATTTTTAGCAACACGCGCGCGCGCGCGCCGCCAGAGATGCGCGCGTCGAAGATCGCCTCGTAGCCTGCGAATGCACCGTTTTGAATCATGACCGCGTCTCCTTGCTTTAATCCGTCGAAGATTTCTCCGCCCGCCGCGTTGACCTCGTCTACGCGGCGTTTGATTGCGCCGATCAATTCTTCGCTTACCGCCGATGGCTGCGCGCCAAACGAAACGAATCCAACCGCGCCCGGCGTCCATTGCAAAGTTGACGGCGCGATTTGATCTAAATCCACATGAATGAAAATGTAACTTGGAAAATACGGTTTGAATTTTCGCGCGCGCGGATTGACGGGGGCGGCTTTCAATTGAGGATAAAACGCTTCAAGATTGCGCGCGCTCAATTGCTCGAACAATAAACTTTCCTTGTTGGGTTTGCTGCGTAGGACGTACCAATGCGCTGTCATGCGATTATTATAATGTAGCGCCATATTTTCAAATGATATAATCGCCGCTATGTTTACAAAAGAACAGCAACTTATCGAATCGAAGATCAAAGAATTTTGCGCCGCGAACGAACTTCCGCTGGCGGAACTTAAATGGCAGCCGATTCCCTTCGCGGGCGAGTGGGGCTTTGCCACATCGTTTTTTCAGACCGCCGCCAACGAAGCGCGCGCGGGCATGGGCGGGAAAATTCCCGTGCCGCAGCGGGCGCAACAAATCGCCGAACAAATTCGCGGGCAGATTGGACGCGTCGAGGGGATTAGTCGAATTGACGCGGTGAAAGGCTACCTCAATCTTTATTTTTCCACGTCCGCTTACGCGAGTCGCGTGGTGGATGAAGTTCTCGCGGCGCGGCTTGATTTTGGACGCGGCGCGCCGAAATCAGAGCGCGTGATGGTTGAATACGCCCAGCCCAATACGCATCACTCATTTCATATTGGTCATGCGCGCAATACCATTTTAGGCGAAGCGCTTGCGCGGCTCGTCGAGTTTGCGGGATATGAAACTATCCGCGCCTCGTATCCGGGTGATTTGGGACTCGGCGTGATTACCGTCATGTGGATTTACGAAAAATTTTATAAGGGACAAGAACCTGCGGGCGTGCATGAGCGCGGACAGTGGATGCTGAAACTTTACGTTGAAGCGACAGCGTTGTTAGAGAAGAAAGAAAATGAAACGCCCGAAGAAACCGCGCAGCGCGAATCGTATGAAGCCGAACGCCGCGAAATGTATCGCAAATGGGACGCGGGCGACGCCGATGTGCGCGAGTTGTGGCGCGTCACCCGCGAGTGGAGTTTGGAAGAATTGCGCGACGTGCTGCGTATGCTCGACGTGAAGATTGACGTTTGGTTCTACGAAAGCGACGTGGACGCGCCCTCAAAAGCGATTGTGGATGAATTGATTGCGAGAGACATCGCCACCGATGAACGTCCGCAAGGCGGCGCGGTGATCGTGAAGATTGACGAGAAACTTGGGCTGACCAAAGAAAAATATCGCACCAATGTTATTCTGCGGCGCGACGGCACAACGCTTTACCTAACCAAAGACCTGGCGCTGGCGAAAGTTAAGTTTGAAGAACATCACGTTGACCGCTCCATTTATGTTGTGGATGTGCGCCAGTCTTTGCATTTGCAGCAAGCCTTTGCGATTTTGAAGTTATGGGGTTTTCCACAAGCCGACAAATGTTATCACTTGGGATATGGCTTTGTGAGTTTGCCCGAAGGCGCCATGTCTGCGCGGCGCGGACGTTTGGTGTTGTTCAAGGACGTCGCCGATGAAGCCGTGAAGCGCGTGTTGGCGGTTGAGACCGAGAAAAGCGCCGACATTCCCGCCGACGAGCGCGAGAAGATTGCAACTCAAATCGGCATGGGCGCGTTGGTTTATTCCATGCTTTCGGTGGACAATAATAAGGATATTGTTTTCGACATCAACGAAGCCTTGTCGTTTGACGGCAGAACAGGTCCCTATATTCAAAATGCCTATGTGCGCGCGAACTCGATTCTCAAAAAGTCAAAAGTCGAAGGTCAAAAGTCTGGCGACCTTCGACCTTCAACCTTCGACTATGACTTAACCAACCACGAGATCGAACTTATCGAAAAGATTTCGCGCTTTCCGCAAGCGGTAGAACAGGCGGCGAATGAATATCGTCCGCTGGTGATGGCGGCGTATGTGTACGAGTTGGCGAATACGTTCCACTCGTTTTATCACGCGGTTAATGTGATGCAAACCGAAGATGAAAATATCAAGAATTCGCGGCTGCGTTTGGTCGCCGCGGCGAAACAGACCATCGAGAACGCGCTGCGCCTATTGGATATTCAAGCGCCGGATGTGATGTAGGTTAAAGCCGCCATGCCCACAGTCTTGATTGACGGATATAAATTTCGCTTTTACTCATCCGATCTAAATGAACCGCCGCATGTGCATATTATTCATGGCGAGAATGTAGCCAAAATTTGGCTTGAGCCGGTGAGCGTTGAATATAATCGCGGCTATAACCCGCCTGAGTTAAATCGCATTCTTCGATTAACTTTGCAAAATCAGGCGAAATTATTGGAGGTTTGGAATGGTTACTTCAACCCATGATGTTGATACTTTTGTTCAAGCAAAAAGCGCGCGCTTGGATGGAGATGTGTTATTTGTCACGCTGACGGATGGGCGCGAAATTAGTCTGCCTATTACTCAAATGAGTTGGCTCAAATGGCTGGCGCGAGCTACGCCTAAACAACGCGCAAACTGGAAAATCGAACCCGGCGGATTTGCCATCTACTGGGAGGATTTGGATGATGGCGTTGAGATTCAACATTTGTTGAGTTTGCAATCGTTGGACTGACTTCGTTAAATAAAAAGCCTTATGAGTAAAAAAATCCCATCTACGCTGATCTTGCTCGGCGCATTGATCGCGCTGTTTTTTTTATTTGCCGACGCGCTGGGAATTGGCAAGGCGGGGTTTCCAGCCGCGCAAATC
>JAQTWR010000109.1 GCA_028689195.1 Anaerolineales bacterium
TTGCAAGACAGCGTATCCATCGCGCCAATTTATGGCGGCAATAAATATATTTTGGTGGATATTTCAGAGCAGCGCATGTACGTCTACGAAGGCGATGTGTTGGTTTACAACTTTATCGCGTCTACGGGAATCAACAACGCGACGCGCGTCGGAACGTTCAGCGTGTTGGATAAAATTCCGAACGCGTACGGCGCGACGTGGAATATTTGGATGCCGAATTGGATGGGCATTTACTGGGCGGGCAGTTTGGAAAACGGCATCCATGCTTTGCCGATCTTGCCAAACGGCGCGACTTTGTGGTCGGGATATTTGGGCGCTCCCGTCACTTACGGCTGCGTGGCGCTGGGAACGTACGAAGCGCAAGTCCTCTATGATTGGGCGGAAATCGGGACGACGGTTGAGATTCAGTGGTAGGGAGACGCGGTCGTAACAAATGAATGCGCCCGCGCGTCAAAGGTTATAATTCAAGCCTATATGATGCGTCGCGCATGCCCGTTGGATGTTTATAAAAAGGCGCGACGCATACTCTTGGCTAAAGGCTTCTTATGAATAATCCTTCTAAACGCAACGCTATCCTTACGTCTTTATTGATCATCGCGGGATGCGCTGTGTTTTTATTTGCGGCGTGGTCGGCGATGAAATTCCCCGCGCTGGCTTCCATTTTGAATACGCCTGCGGCAACAGAGGCGGCGCGGGCGCAACCCTTCGCGCAGGTGATGCTTGCAAAACCAGCGTCAGAATCGGGGCAGGGGTCAGTCGCGGTTTTGACGGCGGCGACTCCTACTGCGGCAGCGACCCTATCCGCGCAGCAGACCGAAATCCCGCCGACTGAAATCATCCCGACGCTTGAAGCCCAGATTTATGTCGCGCCGACTGAAACGCCGACTCTCGATCTGCCGATTGCGACTCCTGAAAATACGAGCGAACCCGGCGCGATTTCTGCGGTGATTATCGAAGATACGCCCACGCCCGAATATGTCGCGCCGACGGCGATGGCGTACGCGCCCGTGACCGGCAGCGGCGTACATTGGATTGACGTTGATCTTTCGCAGCAGCGCGTGTATGCGTATGAAGGCGATGCGGTGGTGAATTCGTTTATCGTTTCTACGGGAACATGGCAAACGCCGACCGTGACGGGCGAATATCATATTTGGGTTAAATATGTTTCCGCGCCGATGTCGGGTCCCGGCTATTATTTGCCGAACGTTCCGTATGTGATGTATTTTTACGGGAGCTATGGCTTGCACGGCACATACTGGCATAACAATTTTGGAACGCCGATGAGTCATGGCTGCGTGAATCTTTCTATCCCCGATTCGGAGTGGTTGTATAACTTCTCGTCGGTTGGGACGTTGGTGAATGTACATTATTAACGTAACGCGACATTTATGTCGCAGTGTTGCAAGCGAGATAAATGTCGCATTACAATTTTCGGGTTACAGGTAAATATGGAATTTGAGAAATTATCACGCCGCGATTTTTTGAAACTTTCCGCTTCGGGCGCGCTGGGATTTGTCCTCGCCGAAATGGGATTTGACCGCGCGCTCGCCGCGCCGCCCGCTTCGCAGGGACGTATTATCTGGAGCGGCGTTCCGCTCAATGACGCGCCTTCGTTCAGCGCGAAGGAAATCAAACTCTTTGGCATTGACGTTGTGGTTGACCTCAACGGCGAGGCGCTGGGCGACATTGGTTACGGAAATCCGTTCAACTCGACGTGGTATCAAATCGAAGACGGTTACGCTTATTCGGGTTGGATTCAACCTGTGGAAAGTAATTATCAAAAACCCGTGTATGAAATCCACGCCGAGGGTCAGGTTGGCGAGATTTGCGTGCCTGTTTGCGAAACGAAACTAATTCCGTATACCAACGCGAAAAAAGGATACCGCTTATATTATGGCAGCGTGCATTGGGTGAAAAACGTTGTCGTGACCCGCGAAGAAAAAAGCGTGTGGTATGAAATCTTCGATAACGAACTCAAGAAGTCGTTTTACGTCGCCAGTCACAATATGCGCCTCATCCCCGATTCGGAGTTGACGCAGCTTTCGCCCGAAGTTCCCGCCGCCGACAAGCTGCTCCATGTAGACCTGACCATGCAACTGGTCACTGCCTTTGAAGGGAATACGATGGTCTTCTCGGCGCGCTGCTCCAGCGGCGGAAAGGGAACGTACACGCCGACGGGAGAATTTTCCACTTATCACAAAGGTCCGTCGGTTCACATGACCAATCAAGACGAAGAAGGCGCGACGAATTATTATCATCTGCCGGGCGTGCCGTGGTGTTCTTTCTTCACGGGCGTAGGCAACGCTTTTCATGGAACGTATTGGCATAACGATTACGGCCGTCCGCGCAGTCACGGCTGCGTTAATTTGAGATCGGAAGACGCGAAATGGGTGTATCGTTGGACGAATCCCGTCGTGCCGCTTGGCGAAGATTACCTGCACTTGCCCGGCGAAGGGACGCGCGTTCAGATCGTGTAATTAATCAACCAAAGGAGAGATAAATGAATTCAGTTTTTGATTTTAATCAGTATGTGCTAAAACGACAGTTTATGGCTTTAGGCGGGAAATTCCGCGTTTTCGATTCGAGCGAAAATCTCGTGTTGTACGTCGAACAGAAGTTGTTCAAGCTGCGCGAAGATATTCGCGTGTACGCGGATGAAAGCAAAGCGCGGGAAATTCTGGTCATCAAAGCGCGCCAGATTGTGGATTTTTCCGCCGCGTATGACGTGATGGACAGCGCCACTGGTCAAAAGGTGGGCGCGCTGCGCCGCAAGGGACTCGCCTCGATGCTGCGCGACGAGTGGGAAGTTCTCGACGTGAACGACGCCGTAATCGGCAAACTCTTTGAAGACAGCATGGGCTTGGCGTTGGTGCGCCGCTTCCTCAGCAACCTTGTCCCGCAGAATTATGACCTGCTCATCGGCGCGACTCGCGTGGCTGATTACAAGCAAAACTTCAATCCGTTTACCTACGCGTTGAATATTGATTTCAGCATGGATGCCGCCAAGCAGCTTGACCGCCGTCTCGGACTCGCCGCCGCGATCCTGCTTGCCGCGATTGAAGGAAAGCAATCTTAGTTTTTTAACGTATCGCGACATTTATGTCGCGGTACAATTTTCTTATGGCTAATCAACCTCTTTTTATCGGACTCGTCACAGACGAATTAGGAAATCCCGTCGAAAGCGGATTCATCGGCAGCGAACCGTGTTACGTCATCAACGACGCGGGCTTCCACCGCCACGTCCCCGCCGCGCAGATAGATCGCGCGGTGCTCGCTCAAATGGCGGAGATGATGAAAGGCAGCGAAGACGTCCTTTCGGAGCAAACCGCCAAAATGCTTGGGCAGGACGATCCATTCTCTAAAGCGATGATCGAACAGCAACTCAAAAATATTGACCAGCAATTCGACGCGCTGATGCAGACGGGCATGCCCGAAGAAATGCGCGCCTATCTTGGCATGATGGGCTTCAAGGTCGTCGTCAATTATCACGGCGAGATCGTCCGCGTAGACCAGCCTGCCGCCGCAAGCGATGACGAAGGCGATGAATAAAAATACACCCTTCCCCCAGAGGGGAATTAACTCCCTTCCCCCTTTGGGAGAAGGGCTGGGGATGAAGGAGTAAACCAAAGGTATAATCACCGCATGACAGAAAATCTCGAAAACACACAACCTAATCAACTTGAATCGACTCAGCCTTCCGCGCCTGAGCCGAAGCCCGACGATACGCAGCCGATTAAACCCATCAAAAAGAAAACCGCGCGCTGGCGTTCCTTTTTGATCGGCGCGCTCGGTTTCCTCGTTCTGCTTGGTCTCGGCGGATATGGCGGATACGCTTCGGCGATTAATGACCGCAAAGCCGCAGAATCTTCCGTCCTTTCAAAGCAACTGATGGAGCAATATCAATTCGCGCTCGTGGATGTTCAATATGGACGTTTTGAAACCGCGAAGCAGCGCCTCGAATACATCATCGCCAAAGACGCAGGTTTCCCCGGCGTGCAGGAAAAACTCACCGAAGTTCTGGTGATGAGCGTCATCCCCACCGCCACCACTACGCCCACCGTCACCCCCACGCTCGACTTCAGCGGCGCGGAAAGCGCCTACCAACGCGCGCAGCAACTCATCAACGCGCAAGATTGGCAAAACGCGCTCAGCGCGCTGGATATCATCCGCAAACTCGACCCGACTTATAAAACCGCGCAAGTGGACGGTATGTATTACTTCGCGCTGCGTAACTTCGGTCACGACCTGATTCTCAAACAAGGCAATCTCGAAGGCGGCATCTATCAACTGACGCTCGCCGAACGCTTCGGTCCGCTCGACAATACAGCCGTCCAGTTACGCGAGGGCGCGCGCATGTACATCGTCGGCGCAAGTTTTTGGGAACTCGACTGGCCCCAGGCAATATCGTACTTCTCGCAAGTCAGCTCCAATCTTTGGGATGGAGATATGACCGCCCAGCAGCGTCTGGACTTTGCTTACATGCGCTACGGCGACGACCTGTTCGATCAAGGCAACTATTGCGCCGCCTACGATCAATACAGCGCCGCGACCACCCTCGACGCAAAAGCCGCGGCGCGTTTCAATCAAGCCACAACGGAATGTTACCCGCCCACGCCCATCGTCACCGACGTTCCCACCGTCCCCCCAACCCCGTAAATGGATACGCCCGCCTCATGGGTCATGGCGCTGATCTACTGGATGCATTTGCTTGCAACCGTGATTTGGATCGGAAGCCTCGCCGCGATTAATCTGCTCGTCCTTCCCGCGTCGCAGCGGACGCTTGATGCGGCAGCCCAACTTCGATTTATATCCGCGCTTCAAAAGCGGCTTGAACCGCTCGCGTGGTTTTGCATGGGATTGCTGCTTGCAACGGGCTTATTCCAAATGAGCGTCAACCCGCACTACAACGGATTTTTGGATACCAGCGCGCAGTGGTCGCTGTCCATCCTCGTCAAGCACGGACTCGGCGCGATTATGGTCGTCGTCAGCGCCGTTCAAACGTGGGAAGTCATCCCCAATATCCAACGGACGTTGATGAAGAAAAGCGGCGTGAACGAAGACGAACTTGTAAAACTTCAAAAGCGCGAAACGGCGCTGCTGAGGATAAACTTCATCCTCTCCGCGCTGATTTTAGCCGCGACCGCTTTCGCAAGAGCGGCGTAATTAAAAATACAAATCTCCGAGGCTTTCAAGGCCTCGGAGATTTTTTATAACTGTATCAACCGTTGAGCAAGCGAAGGGTCTCTACGTATTACCCGGAGATTCTTCGCTACGTTACTAAGGAACAAGGAATTTCAAAACCGTTTTTGCCGCGGATTTCACTAATTTGCGCGAATTTTTAATCTATCCGTGATAATCCGCGTAATTTGTGGCTGAATCTTTTGTTCCTTTTGCTTTGAACGGCGTTTCTTTTCGCGCCGTGGTTTTACTCACATCGTCCCGACGATCTTTCGGGAGATGACATTGCATAAATTACAAAGTGATCAACCGCTGCGCCGGCGTTCCCGTCAAATCATACGCCATCGCGCCGCTGATTTTTACAGGCACAATTTCGCCGACTTTTGCTTTCCCTTCCACAAAAACCATGCCGTCAATTTCGGGCGCGTCGCGGTACGAACGCCCAATGGATATGCCGTTGTCAAATCCTTCGATCAACACATCCAGCGTTTTGCCGACATAAGATTGATTCACTTGCAGCGAAATGCCTTGCTGCAATTCCATCAACCGCTCGTAACGTTCCTGCTTCGCTTCGGCGGAGATGGTATCTCCCAGCGGCGCGGAAGTTGTCCCCGGCTCAAACGAAAACTGGAAAGCGCCCACGCGGTCAAAGCGAATCTCTTTGACGAAGTTATATAAAGTCTCGAATTCTTCATTCGTCTCATCGGGGTAGCCGACGATGAAGGTCGTGCGAATCGCAAGGTCGGGAATCGTCGCGCGCATTTTTCCAAGCGTCTTATAAACCCAATCCATATTTGCGGGACGCTTCATGCGCTTCAACGTCTGCGGATGCGCGTGCTGCAACGGCATATCGAGATACGTCAAAACTTGTTTGCGCGTCGCCATCACTTCGATCAATCTATCGGTGACGTAACCCGGGTACGAATACATCACGCGGATCCAATCCATATCGGGAACAGAATCCGTTAAGTTTTCAAGCAGAATCGCGAGACCGTCTTTCATCCCCAAATCGTGACCGTAATCGGTCGTATCCTGCGCGATGAGAACCAACTCGCGCACGCCCGCATCGCGCAGTTGACGCGCTTCGCTAATAATTGATTCAACCGGACGCGAAACCGCCGTTCCCTTAATCAGCGGAATCGCGCAAAACGCGCACGGACGACGGCAGCCATCCGCCACTTTGAGGTACGCGCTTGCGCCCGCAACGCTGACGCGCAGCGCGTCATGCTCGTCCGAACCGACGACGGCGGCGTTTTCGGGCAGGTGATAAATGGGCTCGGGATGATTCCCCGCGCGCGCTTCGCTGACGACTTGAACGATGTCCATCCAGCGGCGCGTGCCGAGAATGCCGTCAATGCCCGCAACTTTTTGCGCCACCTCGACGCCATAGCGCTGCGTCAAGCATCCCGCCGCGATGAGCGTTTGTCCCTTGCGTTTTATTTTCGCAAGGTCGCCAAGCACGCGATACGATTCTTCTTTTGCGGGACCAATAAAACCGCAAGTGTTCACGATCAACACAGACGCTTTCTTCGGATCGTCTTCCGATTGATAACCGTCGCGCAAAAGCAACTGCGCCATCGAATCGGAATCAACCGTGTTCTTCGCGCAACCTAAAGAAACCAAATGAAATGTATTTTTTGTCAAATTATTTTCCTATAAAAAAATCTCCCTCACCCTAACCCTCTCCCGAAGGAGAGGGGATTAACTCCCTTCCCACACTGGGGGAAGGGTTGGGATGAGGGATTTATTTTGCAGGCGTAAACGTCGGGGTTAGCGTCGGCGTGGGAGTCATCGTCGCGCGCGGCGTGTTCGTCGGCGTGGGCGAAATCGTGGCGGTGGGCGTTGCAATGCCAGCGATCAAATACACGCGGCTGACCACTTCGCCGACGCTGCCCATCAGACCGAGATCGTCGCCGTTGTACGTCACGCGCAGCGCGGCGGCGTTGCCCGTCAGCACCACTACTTGATCGTTCGCTTCAAATAATCTCGTTTCGCGCGGCGCAAGCCGACCTTCAAACGCAATTTTGCCGTCCACCGAAATACGCACAAAAACGCGCTCTAATGCAAATATGCTCACGGCGACGTTTGCGGTACTCGCCACTGTCGGCGCGGATTCCAACGTCAGCGCCGCATCCGCCGTCGGCGTGGATAGTCTCTCTTCCACAGCCACAAAGGTCAACACTACGGCTTGCGTCGGAACATTCCCCCCAAGCACATCCGAAATTGAAGGCGCGGTCGGCTGCGCGCTCTTCTCTTCTTGCGAAGAGATCACGCGCCCAACGCCCCAAACCGCAAGCGCCATCAACGCGGCAATCATCAACACGCCGAAGATCATATCGCCCGCGATAAAACTCCGCCAAAACGGCATGGACGGATTCATTTCAGTTTGTATCTTCTCGCGCGGCGTCTCGGTATATTTCTCATGGCGGCGCGCTTGCAGACCGTCGGCGAAACGCAAGAGAATCGTATCCGCGTCAAGATCGAGAAACGCCGCGTAACTCGCCAACATGCCGCGCGTTTGCACAGACGACGGCAACTTGTCATACTCGCCCGCCTCCAGCGCTTTGATGAACGCGGCGCGCAATTTGGTATGACGCTCCACTTCCTCCACTGTCAGGCTCACCAGTTCGCGCCGCTCGCGCAGTTGCGCGCCAATCTCCGCAAAGATTTTATCGGCGGGCAATAGCGGCGCGTTTGATTCGACGACGGGCGCGGGCGCTTCTAATTCAATTTTGGGATTTGTTTTTTTGGATTGGAAAACAGCCGTCAATTTTGAGAGAAAACCCAGACGCGATTCTTCTTCGCCTTCAATCTGATTCGT
>JAQTWR010000110.1 GCA_028689195.1 Anaerolineales bacterium
TCAAGCCGAAGCGAAGAATCGCGCGCAGGCAAAGGAATTCGGGCGCGAAGCCTTCCGCATTTTAGAATGGGCAAAGCGGGACGAGGCTCTCGCGCCTGTCTTGATTCGTAATTCGCGCCGCGCGCGCGCTTCTGCCCATCGCGTGGATGCGCGTTACCTGCTTGACGGCGGCGAATCTTTTTCCGCGCTGACGGCATGGATAAAGGCGTTGTTTATCTATCCGCCCGTCGCGTTAAAGCGGATGAATATTTTCGTCTCCAGCGTTTTGAATTTATTGGGTTTGGGGAAATTAAGAGAAAGCGTTTTGCGGCAGCGCAAAGCGCGGCATCAAAAGTAGATTTGTATCTTTGAGATTTGCCGTGATAAGCCACAACCCGTAGCGCGACATTAATGTCGCGCCGCCACAGATAGCCCAAAATTAGAAATCATCACGGCGCTTCCTGGAGAGCCGTAGATTTTTACTCGGTTAAATTTAACTCTCGAAGCCACGCGGAAATCTGTTCTAAGGTCGGCTTAGCGCCGTATGATTTTCGATCTTTCACGCCGACGGGGAATGGCTCGGTCTTTTTACAATCTGCGGGGTCGGCTCCTTTGAAAGTGTTCGAAGCGCGCTGCTTGCCCGTGAGGACGTCGTAAAGCGCGACCTTCCATTCATAGCGCAAACGGGTAAGGGAGTGTCCGCCTTTGTATGCGCAGGTTTGAATTTCTTTTTCAGATTCCAGCGCGCAGGCGACATAATGCAGTTGACCTGGCGTTTCGGCTGACAATTCCTTTGGCAATTGCATGGGGATGAGCGTCACCAACTCAAAGCGGATATTTTTCTTATCCAGCCCGAAGATGGGCAGTTCGGGGCGCTCTCCGCGACAAGTCAAAATCGCCGCGTTTGTTATTTGCTCAATCGCCTGCTGCGCGGTTGAGTTGGAATAATTTTTGAGAATCGCCGCGCGCGCGGCGTTGACTTCCGCCTTGATATTTTCCGCTTGCGCCGCGTCTGCGATTCCTTGCGCTTTGGATAACGCCCGATTGAAGTCGCCCCTGTCTGCAATCTCGAGCGCTTGTTTCAAGTAGGCTTTGGCAATCAATAGATTCGCGTCTATTTTTCCCTGCGAGATTTCGCCCGCCATTTGATAATATTTCACCGCGTTGTCTATGTTGCCAATATCAATTTGAGCGTCGCCCCAGCCGACGTATACGCTGGCGAGTTCTGTTTTGATTTTTCCCGCGCGCGCGGCGTCCGCTTCAAAGTAGGCAAGCGCGTTCTTCAGGTTCTGCTCGGCTTCGGGATAATTTTTTTGTTTCGAAAAACTTTTTGCCAGCGCGAGATACGTTTTCAAAATATCGTCTTGTACCGACGCGGTTTCGGGCGCATCGGGACGCGCTGCCGCAAGTTGTTTTAATTTTTCGATTCCGTTTGCGTAGTTTTGGTTTGCAATCAGTTCATTCGACCAGACGGTTAACGCGCCAATGATTTGTTTGTTCATATCTGCGGCGAAGACCCCGTCTGGATAGACCGCCAAATATCCCTGCGCGAGTTCGATGGTCGTTTCCCAATTTTTCGCTTTAACCGCTTGCGCTACATCCAATTTGAATTGGCACTCTACGTACCGGTCATACCCCGTAAAAGCGGACGCGAACAATACCTGCGGATATAGGGCGTTGAAATAGGCGTATTGCGCGACCGCTTCGCATTTTTGCGCGGAAAATGAATTCTTGATCTGCCCATCGAGATAGAAGCCGCCGCCTACATATCCGCCCGCAAGTAAGGCAAAGAGGAGGCACGCGCCCGCGATAATGAAAATATCTTTTGTTTTGGATTTCTTGCGTTTTGTTTTTTTATCGGGCGGGGGCAGGTCGGGTTCGGAGATTCCAAATGGCGGGAGGGATTGAAGCGCGGCTTTTTCCTGATTTGCGGCGGGCGGCTCTTCGCTCGAGAAGGGCGACGTTGAAAATGGAGACGCGGAAAATGGCGGGGGCGCAGGTTTTGCAAAAGGAGATTCTGTGAAGATTGGCGGGGCGGGTTTTCTTGCGGGACTGTCGGCAAAAGGCGACGCGGCGGGCTTCTCGGTTGTGAAAGGCGAAGTGGGGACGGGCGTTGCCGCAGACTTTCCGGCGGGCTGTTTTGTTCGGCTTTTGAGGAAATTCAGCGCCTGCGTGACTTGCGGATTGTCGGGGTTTTGTTTCAGGCAGGATTCCAACACCCTGATTTTGTCGCGGTCGTTGGGGAAGAGCTCGGCTTCCCACATCCATGCTTGGATGTGGTTTGGGTTCTGGAGCAGAAACGGCTCAAGGACTGATCGCGCGGCTTCTTTTTTTCCCGCTTTGATCAATCGGATGGCGGCGGCTAGTATCTCATCATTGGTCATTGGACAGCCTGTGCAACATTCTGTTTCAATTCTATCGGAAGTATCCCCCGTTGTCTATTGATTTATGCGTTTAACTTTCGTTTGTCTATGGCAGCCCCAAGCGTTGATGCGCTTGTTTACATAAACTTGCCCCATAGTTTTCGTACCATTCATTCATTGCGTCGCTGGATGAAAGACCGCCGCGCGCGTCTTCGTAGATGGGCGCGCCGTATTGAACGTAGCGTTGAGTCTGCGCGGACCATGTCCACTCGGCGCGGGGGATGACGCCGATACCGCCGTTATAGCCCGCCAGCGCGAGGCGCGAATCTCCCTGCGCGGTTTGGAGCGATTTGGCGAGGTAGGCGAGTCCGCGCGCGGCGTTGATATCTGGCGCGTATGGGTCGTCTCCCGCGCTGAAATGGTATGGCATCACTTGGAAGAGTCCCATTGCGCCCGCGCTGGATTTTGCGCGCGGGTCTCCGCAGGATTCGATCTGCATGACGGTTGCGACCAAATTCGGGTCGAGTCCCGTCGCGTCCGCCCATCGGGAAATAGAACCAGACCAGTATTGAATCTCGACTTGAAAAATAGGGGAAATATTCGCGGTCGCAGGCGGGGAATCTGCTTGTGGGGTTTTATCCCACATGAAGTACCCAAATAAAACGCTGGCAAGTACGACCATCAGCGGCGGAAGAAAAAAACAGCCGCCGCCTTGTTGAATTTCAGGCGCGGCTGTTTCCATTGGGAACTCTCCGTTATGCGTCGTAATGTGTGTTCTTTTCAGAAGCGCGCGCGCCATACGAGGCGGGGTGGTAGGTGGGTTCGGGGGGTATGAAGGAGGTTTGCTGCGAGGTTGTGGTGGCGGGTTTTGGCGCGGGGCGGAACGAGCCTGCGCTTGCGTTTACGGGACGGTTGATTTGCGATGCGGGGCGCAGGATGGGTTGGTTGACGGGTTGGTTTACGGCGGGGCGGGGTTGCGCGGCGTATGGACGCGGCGCTTGCTGCTGAGATTGATATTGCGGTTTGTATTGCGATTGCGCGGGTCGAATCTCAGCGGTCGTAAAAAGGCGGTCGCCTGCGAGCGAAAACGTGCCGATGATTAAGAGGCGCACGAGCCAGACCATTGCCGCGACGAAAATCGGCACGATCTTTGTGAACGTGGCGGCGCTCATCACAGCGCTGGAGTGGGTGACGGCGTTTTCAGAGATGGCGACGGATACGCCCCACCACGTCAACGTGGCGTTGAATCCTGCGGCGAGAATCCACGCGCCGAAGAGATAGTAAACCTCGGCGGGTTCGTCGCGCCCCTGTTCGGGGGTGAAGATGCGCGCGATGCCGGCAAAGTCAATGCCGCAGAACGCGATGGCGAGGATGGTCGCCCAGCGGAAACCCGCGAAGGCTAGGTCGCCGAGAACATCGCGCAGGGCAAATTGCGTGGTGCTGAAATTGAAGACTTCAAAAGCCATCAGCGCGCCGACGATCATCATGCCCCACGCCGCGCCGCGGTTGAATTTTCGGTTGTGGATAAATTTGTTCCACAAGGCTTTTACGCCGTCTATTAGAGGATTTTGAATTGCCATTTCGACCTCCTTGTCGAGTATTGACGACATTTTAGAACAGTTGTTCTAAAATGTCAAGATGATTCGTGAAATTGAATCATTGCAAAAAATATTTTTTCATGCTGCGGGGAGCGGCTAAAAGAATGGGCTTTCATTAACCACGAAGCCGCAAAGGCGCGGAGACTCAAAGGATTCTTAGCGACTTGGCGGCTTTGTGCCTTTGTGGTTAGCCCACAAAATTAGTCGCTCCTATGCTGCGACATAAACCCCTGACGGGACAATGTGTCGCGGTACATCGGCGATGGTAGAATTGCGGCTATGACCCAATATAAAATTCCCATGTCTTCCCCCGACCTGACCGATGCAGACCGTCAGGCTGTAATCGAAGTGATCAACACGCCCAACTTAAGCATGGGCAAATGGACTCCCGCTTTCGAAAAAACTTTTTGCGATTTGACCGGCGCGAAGCACGCGATTGCCGTAAATTCCGGCACGGCAGGACTTCATTTATGCGTCCGCGCGGCGGGGATTGGCGCAGGCGATTTGGTGATTACCACGCCGTTTTCTTTCGTCGCGTCTTCAAATGTGATGTTGTTCGAGAACGCGATTCCCGTCTTCGTGGATATTGATCCGCGCACGGGAAATATCAACCCCGACTTGGTCGCGGACGCGGCGCGTAACATTCAGAAATATCTTCCACGCGCTTTACGTAATACGGATTACGTAATACGTAAAAACCTTAAGGCACTTCTTCCGGTAGATATTTTCGGTCAGCCTGCGGATATGGACGCGATCAACGCGGTTGCGAAAGAACATGGATTGAAGGTCATCGAAGATTCTTGCGAAGCGTTGGGCGCGACGTACAAAGGAAAACACGCGGGAACGCTCGGCGATTTTGGCGTGTTTGCGTTTTATCCCAATAAACAAATCACGACGGGCGAAGGCGGAGTTATTATTACGAACGATGATAAAGCAGCCCACTTCATGCGCGCCATGCGAAATCAGGGACGCGCGCCGGGCGATACTTGGCTGCAGCATACGCATCTCGGCTACAACTATCGCATTGACGAAATGTCCGCGGCGATGGGGACGACGCAAATGTCGCGGCTGGGAGAAATCATGGCGAAGCGCGAACAAGTTGCGGCGTGGTACGAATCGCGTTTGTCTGAAATCGCGGGAATCGAAATTCCGTTCATCGAATCCTTTACGACGAAATCATCGTGGTTTGTGTATGTCATCCGCTTTGATAAAAAAATCAACCGCGATGAAATTGCCAAGCGGCTCGACGCGCGCGGAATTCCCGTCCGCCCGTATTTTTTGCCCATCCATTTGCAGCCGTACATGGCGGAGAAATTCGGCTACAAAGAAGGCGACTTCCCCGTGACCGAAGACCTCGGCAAACGCGGACTCGCGATTCCCTTCAGCGGCGTGATGACCGAAGAGCAGGTGGATTTTGTGTGTAATATTATTCGGGATGAAGCGCAAAATGGTAATTGGTAAATTGGCGACTGGTAATTCATCCTTCATAATTCATAATTCATCCTTTCAATGAATCACTTCCCCCCACCCAAACGGCTCGGCTTGATTGTGCATGGCGCGATTATTTTTGTATTGGCGATCATTGCTGCGATTTCGTTTATCAATTTGACGCGCGTCGAAGTAGGCTCGATATTTCTCATCGCGCTATTGACCTTGCTCGCGTCGTTTGCGCCGATCCCATTTTTTGCGTACCGCGTTTATTCGCTTTGGCGCGCCGATTATCGCCTCGACCGCAACAGCCTCGCCATCAATTGGGGGTTGCGCGTCGAAGATATTCCGCTCAGCGATATTGAATTTGTCCGCTCGGCGAATGATTTATCCGTTCCGCTTAAACTGCCGCCGCTTCCTATTGTTGGCGGATTGCTTGGCGCGCGCCGACATCCCGATCTTGGCATGGTGGAATTTCTCGCTTCGGACGGAAAAAAACTTTTGCTGGTGGCGACCGCAAAGCGCGTGTTTGTCATATCGCCTGAAAACCCAATCGAGTTTACGCAAACTTTCGCGCGCGCAACCGAGTTGGGAAGTTTGACTCCCGCCGAATCGAAATCGGTTTATCCGTCCTTCGTTGTGACGCAAGCGTGGCAGAGCGGAATGGCGCGCTATCTTTGGCTGACCGCGCTGTTTCTCAACCTCGGTCTGTTCATTTGGGCGAGTTTGATTATTCCCACCACGCCGCGCGTCGCGCTGGGTCCGCAATTCATTGGCAGCCAAATCGAAACCGTCCCTTCCTCGCAGTTGATTATTTTTCCGCTGGCGAGTTTGTTGCTCACCGTCACAGGCTGGATTGCGGGGTTATATTTCTATCGCTGGGAGAAAGAGCGCGCGCTGGCGTTCATCCTGTGGGGGTCGAGTATGCTCACGGGACTGCTGTTTTTGCTGGCGGTGTTATTCATTATTACGACGCCGGTGTAAAGGTCGAAAGTCAAAAGTCTGACCTTTGACTTTCGACAATTCATTATGCAACTACTCATTGGATTTTTCCTCGCAATCATCATCGCGTACGCGGCGTATCGCGCGCATAGTTTGAACGTCAGCGGAGCGTTCGCCGCCGCCTTCACAGGGACGATCATCTTCGGCGTTGGCGGATGGCAATGGGCGGTTTTGCTGCTTACGTTTTTTATTACGTCTTCTGCATTGAGCCGCGCTTTCAAAAAGCAGAAGCAAAATCTCGATGAAAAGTTTTCAAAAGGACACGAACGCGACGCGGGTCAAGTTTTCGGCAACGGCGGAGTAGCCACCTTCTTCGCCGCGTTGCATTTCTTCCTCCCCGATTCTCCCCTGCCGTGGATAGGATTCGCCGCCGCGCTTGCCGCGGTCAACGCCGATACGTGGGCGACGGAACTCGGCGTGCTGAATCCGCATCCGCCGCGCATGATTACAAATCCAGCAAAAGTTGTTGAAAAAGGAACATCCGGCGGAATATCGCTTTACGGCACGCTCGCATCTTTATTTGGCTCGGCATTAATTGGATTGCTCGCCGCGACGCTTACTCCGCAAATTACGAGTTACGAGTTGCGACTTACGAATTACTTTTTACTAATCGTTTTTTCCGGCTTCGCCGGCTCGCTCTTTGACTCTCTTCTCGGCGGAACGGTACAAGCCATGTACTTCTGCCCCAAAGATAATAAAGAAACCGAAAAATATCCGCTGCACACCTGCGGCGCAGAAACCGTTCACATCCGCGGCTGGAAGTGGCTCGATAACGACTGGGTCAATTTTGCGTGCAGCGCGTTTGGGGTTATGATTGCGTTGATTGTAAGAGCGCTATAATTAAACTCGCTATGAGAATTGCGGTTGACACATCTGCCATCATTGCGGTCATTGCCGACGAACCCGAACGAGCCAGATTAATTGAAATTACAAAAGGCTCAACTGTTGTCGCGCCTCCGTCTGTAAAATGGGAAATTGGCAACGCTTTTTCGGCGATGATGAAGAAAGCGCGCATTAATCTTGAACAAGATATCGAAGCCATCGAGATTAATTTGAAAGACGCCATGCAATTGGCGGGCAAATATGATATATACGCCTATGACGCTTATATTCTTCAGTGCGCCATTGAGCATAATATTCCGCTGATTACATTGGATAAAAAACTTGCGGAAATCGCAAAAAAGGCAGGCGTGCAAGTGATAGAGGCGTAACCATGATGATATATTCTTCTTCAGAAGTTCAGAAACAGTTTTCAGTTCTGCTCAAAAAAGCGTTGAGCGAAGGTCAACTCTGGTTTAGAACCAATGATGGACAAGTCTTCATCATTCGCCCTGTTGTTCCAGCCAGAGAATCGCCATTTCAAGTTCGCAGCATAAAATTGAATATAACAAGGTCAGATATTCTCGAAGCAGTCCATGAAAGCAGAACGCGATACTCATAAACAAAAGCCCTGACTTTTTGTCAGGGCTTTTTTGAACAAATTAACCAAGGATAAATATGCCAACTTCCTCTCCCATCCTCATCA
>JAQTWR010000111.1 GCA_028689195.1 Anaerolineales bacterium
GATTTGGCGAAAACCTTCGCGCAGGAAGAACGCATTTATCGCTTGCGCTGCGTCGAAGCGTGGAGCATGGTCATCCCGTGGAACGGATTCTCTTTGGCGAGTTTGCTTAAAATGGCAGAGCCAACGTCCGACGCGAAATACGTACGTTTTGAGACCGTCTACCGCCCCGAAGAAATGCCCGGACAAAAAAGCCCGTTCTCGTCCTATCCCTGGCCCTATCAAGAAGGCTTGCGCCTCGACGAAGCCATGAACGAACTTGCGTTTCTGGCGACGGGCTTGTACGGCGAACCAACCCTTCCGCAAAACGGCGCGCCGATTCGCCTGGTTGTGCCGTGGAAATACGGATTCAAATCCATCAAGTCCGTTGTCAAAATCGAACTCGTCGCCGAAGAACCCACCACCATGTGGAAATCCATTCAAGCCAACGAATATGGATTTTACGCAAACGTAAATCCCTCCGTTGACCATCCGCGCTGGACGCAGGCAAGCGAACGCCGCATCGGCGAACTCAGCCGCCGTCCCACGCTGCCCTTCAACGGCTACGGCGAACAAGTGGCGCATCTCTACGACGGCATGGATTTGGCTAAAAATTATTAAGCAAAAGACCTGACAGGTTTTCTCGCAACATTAATTAAATACAGCGTAAATTAAGTCTTTTTGTTTTTTTCTCTTGCCAATGTCATTCCGAGCGGAGCGAGGAATCTTTACGATAGTCTCAAAGACCCTTCGCTAACGCTCAGGGTGACAACTTGACGGGGATTTGAGAAGTTTCAATTACTTTCTTTACGGTGTATTAAATAAGTTGTCTTTATAAAACCTGTCAGGTCTCATTAACCAAAATGAAAAAATATACGCCCCTGCAAATCTTCGTTCACCTTTACGCGTGGTCGGCGCTTGCGCGTTTGCTCTTCGATTTCTTCGCGGGCAATCTTTCGCCCAACATCATCCAAGACCTCGAGCAGCGCACGGGACGGCACGCCATCACCCTGCTTGTTTTATCGCTGGCATGTACGCCGCTCAACACCGTCTTCAAATGGAGCGAGCCGATCAAACGCCGCCGTGCGCTGGGGCTGTACGCGTTGATGTACGCGGTCATTCACGTCGTCATTTTCGCAGACCTCGATTACGGGCTTGCGTGGAATCTCATCATCCAAACGGTTTTCCAAAAACCGTACATCATCGTCGGCGCGCTCGGCTTTCTTTTGCTGCTCCCGCTCGGCTTCACCTCATTCGACGTTTGGAAAAAACGACTCGGCAAAACATGGAGACGGCTGCACCAACTTACCTATCTCATCGCGCCGCTCATCGTTTTGCATTACGCATGGAGCAAAAAGGGGAATATCTTCTCGCTGCAAGGCGATGTGATTAAACCCTTGATTTACGGACTCGTCGTCGCAATATTTTTCTCGCTTCGGATTCCTCCTGTTCGTCGAATGTTCGCGTCTTTCTCGCCCGCGAATTTGATCCCGTTCTTCAAAAGATGAAGAGTCCCCAAAGGTTCTATCTAGAACATGGCTCTTCAGGAAGCGCCGTGATGATTTCTAATTTTTGGCTATCTGTGGCGGCGCGACATTAATGTCGCGCTACGGGTTGCGGCTTATCATGGCAAACCTCAAATATCCTAGGACATTCCATCCAAGTTTTTTACGCAGAAAGGTATAATCGCACGCATGGCTACTAAAAAATCCACTCCCGCTATTGAAATCGAAGAGGAAGAAGAAGTTGTATCCTCCGAAGACTATGTGACTTTCAAAATGAGTCACTTTTACGCCGTACTGGTCGTGCTGGCTTTCGCGGTCGGCATATTGGTTGGCTACATCGCATGGGGACGCAACCCCGTTACGGTCGTTCAGCAACCCGCCGCGGCGGCTCCTGTCGCGGGCGCGCCGCAGCCGACTCCTGAACCGGTGATCTACAACGTCGAGACAAAAGGCTTTCCGAGCCTTGGTCCCGACGACGCGCCGATCACCATTGTAGAGTTCAGCGACTATCAATGCCCGTACTGCTATCGCTGGCACGCGCAGGTTTACGATCAACTGCTCGCGGCGTATCCCGACAAAATCCGTTTTGTGTATCGCAACTTCCCGCTCAACTTTCATCCCAACGCCTTTCCCGCCGCGGAAGCCGCGTTATGCGCGGGCGATCAGGGCGCGTATTGGGAGTTCCACAAAACCTTGTTCGATAATCAGAGTCTGTTGAATAGTCAGGCGGGTACGACGCTCGCGCAGGCTGATTACAACAGTTTTGCGACCGCGCTCAATTTGGACATTACCGCGTTTGAAGCGTGTATGACCAGTCACAAATACGAGCAATTCATCAAAGATGATATGGCGTACGCCGCCAGCCTCCCGTATGATTCAAGCGGAGAAGCGGCGGTAGGCGGCACGCCGACCTTCTTCATCAACGGGCATCGTCTCGGCGGCGCGTATCCTTTTGAATATTTCAAACAGATCATAGACGCGGAATTGGCGAATAATTAAAAAAAATCGGGACGGGTCGAAAGCCCGTCCCTTTTGATTCAACTCCGCGCCGCGAGGCGAATTCCGTTATCTTTAGGACTTACGCAAAACCTTAGAGAGTCCGCTAATCTTTTCTTAGATTCGCGTGGATTGGCGCAGATTAGCGGATAAAAAATCCCGTTGTGCGTAAGTCCTAATCTTAAAACTCCATCCGCGCTTTGTAGTAGGTGGTAATATAGGGCGGCTTGTAAAAACCATCCCAGAGAGAAAACAACATGAATAAATTTATCGCCGTTGCCGGAAATATCGGCGTGGGAAAATCCACGCTTGTAAAAATGTTGAGCGCCGAAATGAAGTGGGAGCCGTTCTACGAACCCGTAACGGAAAATCCCTATCTCGCGGATTTTTATCAGAATATGTCCGCGTGGGCGTTTCATTCGCAGGTCTTCTTCCTCACGCACCGCCTGCGCTCGCACATGCAACTCACGCAGAGTCTAAATTCGGTCGTGCAGGATCGCAGCGTTTACGAGGACGCGGAAATCTTCGCGCAGAATTTATATCGGCAGGGGAATATGATCGAACGCGATTACAAAACCTACCGCGAGTTATACGAAACCACCGCGCAGTTTCTCAATCCCCCCGATCTGGTCATCTACCTGCGCGCGTCCGTCCCGACTTTAATGAATCGCATCAACTCGCGCGGACGCGACTACGAGCGCAAGATCACGCCCGAGTATTTGCAAAACTTGAACGACCTCTACGAATCATGGATCGAAAATTTTACGCTGTGCCCCGTGCTTGCCATCCCCGCCGATGATTTGGATTATGTGGCGCACTCCGGGCATCTGCGTTTAATTGTTTCAAAAGTGGATAAAAAATTATCGGGCAAAGAAGAAGTCGTTTTCGAGGCGGAGGAAATGGCGCGCGCGGCGGAAGATTAATCTGCATCAGGCGTCAAGTATCAAGTTATCTGGTACTTGACGCCTGATACTTGACGCTAAGCCTTTCCCAACACCATTGCCAGCAGCGCCATTCTCACATATAAGCCATATTCCATCTGGCGGAAATACGCGGCGCGCGGATCGTCATCGAAGTCCGTTGAAATTTCGCCCACGCGCGGCAGCGGGTGCATGACCGCCATTTCCATTTTTGCAGATTTCATAATCTCGGCGTCTATCACATACGCGCCCTTGACCTTTTCATAATCGGCGGGATTTTCGAACCGCTCCTTTTGTACGCGGGTGACATACAACACATCGGTTTCGGGCAACACTTTTTCGAGGGAGGAATATTCCGTCTGCTGAATCCCTTTCGCGCCGACCTCGTCCATTACTTCCTTGGGCATCTTCAAAATATCCGGCGAAACGTAATTGATTTTTACGTCGTACATCGAAAGCAAACGCGCCAGCGAGTGGACGGTGCGCCCGTATCGCAAATCGCCCAGCATGGTGACGGTCAAGCCGTCAATACGCCCCACGCCCAATTCTTCAAAGATGGTGAAGGCGTCGAGCAGCGCCTGCGTGGGATGTTCGCCTACGCCGTCGCCCGCGTTGATGACGGGTTTCTTCGCCGCTTTCGCCGCAATCGCCGCCGAACCTGTTTCAGGGTGGCGCAGCACGATAACGTCCGCGTAACATTCCAGCGTGCGGATTGTATCGGGCAGCGATTCGCCTTTCGACACCGACGAATATTTCACCTCGCTGATGGGAATGACCGACCCGCCGAGTCTTTCCATCGCCGCCGTAAACGACGAGGATGTGCGCGTGGACGGTTCATAAAACAGGTTCGCGAGGATTTTTCCTTTAAGCAAATCGAACGTCCCGACGCGCTCGACCATGCCGCGCATTTCGTGCGCTACGCCGAACACATATTCAAGATCGTCGCGGCTGAATTGTTTGACGGATAAAATATCCTTGCCGTACCAGTCGGCGTTTTTGTTTTCGCCGAAGGGCAGGTGGGGGTTAAGGGATGGGGTAGGCATGGGGTAGTCTCCTAGTTAAATAAAATGGTTTGACGGTCGGGAGGTTGAGTCCCGTGAAATCGCATAAAAAAAAACCTGACAGGGAATCTGTCAGGTTAAAAGGGACAAAGTATCGCGTGCTTTTGAAATGGATTTAGATAAGAGAGGGAAAACGTCATAGATGCTCCTTTTGCGAACCAGATTATACAGCAACAATCTAAAAAGAGAATTAGACTTTTAGAGAGTGTCTAACTTTGTGGGCTAAACACAAAGTCACGAAGACTCGAAGACGCAAAGAAACCTTTGAGGCTTGGCGTCTTTGCGCCTTCGCGTTAAAGAAAGCCCATCCTTTTAGACACTCCTGACTTTTAAGTGTTTTCATTCATCCCTCATCCTTTGTTATAATCCCCCTTAACACATCCAATTCAGGAGAGAAACATGCCCCAAAAAAAGGGCTTCATTGCGCTTCCCCTCGATAAAGAAGAAATTATTAAAGATTACCGCCTTGCCTACCAAAGCAGACAGGCTTCGCTCATTGGCAGGCGCGAAGTATTGAGCGGCAAAGCCAAGTTCGGCATCTTCGGCGACGGCAAGGAACTTGCCAATCTCGCCATCGCGCGCGCCTTCCGCAAAGGCGATTGGCGTTCGGGATATTACCGCGACCAAACATGGATGTTCGCGCTCGGCGTAAATACCATTCAAGAGTTCTTCGCGCAGTTGTATTCCCACGCCGATATTCATCACGACCCTGCGTCTGCCGGACGCCTGATGAACGCGCATTTCGGCTCGCGCAATTTACGTCCCGACGGGTCGTGGAAAAATCAAACCGAGATGTACAACGTCGCCAGCGACATCTCTCCCACCGCCGGACAAATGCCGCGCGCAGTGGGGCTTGCGTACGCTTCGGTGTTGTATCGCAAACTGGAAGACCTCCACGACTTTCAAGATTTTTCGCGCGACGGAAATGAAATCGCATTTGCGACCATCGGCAACGCGTCCACATCAGAGGGATTGTTCTGGGAAAGCGTCAACGCCATCGGCGTGCTCAAAGCGCCGTCCATCATCACCATCTACGACGACGGCTACGGCATCTCGGTCCCCAATCAATTTCAAATGGTCAAAGAAAATATCGGCGCGCTGCTCAAAGGCTTCGAGCGCGATGCAAGCGCCGCGCCCGATAAAACCGAACACGGCTTCGATCACTACACCGTCCGCGCATGGGATTATCCCGCGCTGGTCGAAACCTATCTCAGCGCCGCAGAAATCGCGCGCGAGTACCACATCCCCGCGTTGATTCACGTCACCGAAGTCACCCAGCCTCAAGGTCACAGCACCAGCGGCTCGCACGAAAGATACAAGTCGGCGGAACGACTGGAATGGGAAACGGATTTTGACTGCGTAACGCGGCTGCGCGCGTGGATGATAAAACGACGCGTCCTGACGCCCGCCGAGTTGGACGCTGCGGAACAGGAAGATTACGCCACCGTGGAGGGACTTCGCAAAACTGCGTGGGAATCCTTCCTCGCGCCCATCCTCGAAGAACGCAGTCAGGTCATGGATATGTTCGACGAAATTGCGCCGACCTCAAATCATGTGATGGAACTGCGCCTGCTCCGCGACAGACTCGCCAGCCTGCCTTCGCTCACGCGGCGCGACATTCACAGCGCCGCGCATGAAGCGCTGCGACTCTTGCGCGATGAAAATCATCCATCCAAACAAATTTTGATTCAGTGGAAAAGCGAAAACGATAAAATCAATTTGGAGCGTTACGGCTCTCATCTATATTCGGAAACCGCGCTAAAAGTGGACGAAGTCAAACCCGCGTATTCAAACGATTCGCCCGCCGTGTTTGGCTTTGAAATTATGAACGCCATGTTCGACGCGGCGCTTGCGCGCGAGCCGCGTTTGATCGCTTTCGGCGAAGACGTGGGCAAACTCGGCGATGTGAATCAAGGCTTCAAAGGGATGCAGGAAAAATACGGCGCGCTGCGCGTGAGCGATACGGGAATCCGCGAAGCGACGATTTTGGGGCAGGCAATCGGTTTGGCAATGCGCGGACTGCGCCCCATCGCGGAAATTCAATATCTCGATTACATTCTGTACGCGCTGCAAATTATGTCCGACGATCTTGCCACGCTCCGCTGGCGCACCGCCGGCGGACAAAAAGCCCCCGTCATCGTTCGCACGCGCGGACATAGACTCGAAGGCGTGTGGCACGCGGGTTCGCCGATGGCGGGAATTTTGAATCTCGTGCGCGGCATGTATGTTTTAGTTCCGCGCGATATGACCCGCGCCGCAGGTTTTTATAACACCCTCTTGAAGTCCGACGAACCCGCGCTTATCGTGGAAGTATTGAACGGCTACCGCGTCAAAGAACGCCTGCCCAATAACATCGCCGAGATGACGCTTCCGCTCGGCGTCCCCGAAATTCTGCGCGAAGGCAGCGACGTCACCATCGTCACCTACGGCGCGTGCTGTCGAATCGTTTTAGATGCCGCAGATAAATTATCCAAAGTTGGCATTGACGTTGAAGTGATTGACGTTCAATCGCTTCTGCCTTTTGATATTCACGGCGCAATCGTCGAATCGCTGAAGAAAACCAATCGCATTTTATTCGTAGACGAGGACATGCCCGGCGGAACGACCGCCTATATGATGCGGGAAGTTATCGAAAAACAGGGCGGCTACTTCCATTTAGATTCTCCTGCGAAGACGCTCTCCGCCAAAGCGCACCGCCCCGCGTATGGCAGCGACGGCGATTACTGGTCAAAACCGAATACAGAAACAATTTTCGATGCGGTGTATGAAATGATGAGCGAAGTTGATCCTGGGGCATTTCCAAAGATTTGTTAACGGTTGATCGTTGGCAGTTGACGGTTTTCAATTCACATTACACAGCAGGAGATAACGTTGGAACAAATCCCAGAAAAAATACCCGCGCGCAATTATCGTGATCTGATCGTTTGGCAAAACGCTATTAAATTGGCAAAGACAATTTACCAACTGACAGGGAAATTCCCCAAGCAGGAAACTTACGCGCTCGCCGACCAAATTCGTCGCGCTGTAGTTTCCGTTCCATCCAATATCGCCGAAGGGCAGGCTCGGAAATCGCCTGGTGATTTTCGCAGATTCCTGCATATTGCGCTTGGCTCATTGGCTGAAGTGGATACTCAACTGGTTTTGGCTCAAGAGTTTGAATACTTAAATAAACAAGATACTGAATCCGTCGAAGAACAAATTCAAGACCTGCGCAAAAAACTCTATGCGCTGATAAACAGTTTGCCTGAGCGTTAGACTGTCAACTACAAACTACCAACTACCAACTGGAGATTTTTATGGCGACAAAAGTATTCGTTCCAAGACTCGGCGAAGGCGTTGATGAAGTTACCGTCACAAAATGGCTCAAGCAAGTCGGCGACTCTATTAAAGAATTGGAGCCGTTACTCGAAGTAAATACCGA
>JAQTWR010000112.1 GCA_028689195.1 Anaerolineales bacterium
GGTTTTCGCGGGCATGGCAGACGTCTTCGGCATGGGCTCGCAGCCTTTTCCGCAAGTCCCTTATTTCGGTCCCTGGCAATCTATGGGCGTACTGATTGGACAAGTCATCATCGCAGTCGGTTTTCTATTATTCATCCCGTATCAATTCGGCAAAAAATGATTCGGGTGGTTTAGACAAGGAGCGCGCTATGTCAACTATCATCGGACCCGACGTCAGTTTTTATCAAGACGACCCCCAAACGCCGCAAGGCATTGACTTTCCCAAGATGCGCCAATCGGCGGAATTCGTCATCATCCGCGCGGGACAAAATCTGTGGGTAGACCCAGACTTCAAACTGAACTGGAAAGAATCGAAGGCGGCGGGTTTTCCGCGCGGCTCGTACTGGTTCTATGACAGCCGCGCAGATCCAAAACGTCAAGCCGAATTATGGGCGCAGCAATTTGAAAGCGACTTCGGCGAACTGCCCTTATTTGCAGATTTCGAGGAAAGTTACGGCGGAACATACAAAGGCTGGAAGAACTGGTACAACTTTCTCGAACGCCTCAAACAATTGATCGGCGGCAAAGAGATCGCCATTTACACAGGGTATTATTACTGGCGCGACAACGCCCCCAACGCAACAACGCAGGCGAGTTCGCTCGAATATTTCCATCAATACCCGTTATGGATCGCCCACTACGGCGCGGTCAAACCTTCCATCCCCAAACCCTGGTCAGCGGACGAGTGGCTGTTTTGGCAATATACAGAAAAGGGAGATGGAAAACTCTACGGCGTGGAAAGCAACGGCATAGACCTGAATCATTTCAACGGAGATTTGAACGCCTTCCGCGCGCGATTTAACCTCAGCGACGCGCCCCCTCCTCCGCCCCCGCCGCCGCCTCCCCCACCCGATCCTGATAACGGCGTCCCCACCGGCAAGATGTACCGCGTCACCGCGCAACCCTCGCTGAGAGTCCGCGAAGGACCCGGCACAACCTATCCTTCAATCGGGTTGCTTGCCCCAAATGAAGTGGTCGAAGAAATTGGCGCAACAGCAGACCGCGCGTGGCTGAGAATCCGCAGAGTCGATAATAGTTTAATCGGCTGGAGTTACGCCGCGTACCTGCAATTCGTCAACCCCACTCCGCCTCCTCCACCGCCGCCTCCGCCGCCCGTTGATGAAAAACTATACCGCGTCACATCCACAACGTTAAACGTTCTTCAAGGACCCGGCTCTACTTACAAATTAGTTGGTCAAATCTATTTTGGCGAGATCGTCGCGGAGCTCGGCGCGAACGCAGATAGAACCTGGCTGAACATTCACAAATTGGACGAAAGCATCAGCGGCTGGTGCAGCAGCGATCATTTAATCAGCGCGGATCTGCCGCTGCCGCCCGACCCTGACGACGCGACAACGCCCGTCCCGATTGACGCCGACAAACAATGGTATCGCGTCGGCGTCGCGCCGCTGCCCGTGCGCGAATCGCCCAGCGCCAGCGCGAATATTATCGGCGCGCTGATGTTGGACGATACCGTCCCCGCGCTGGATGAATCCATCCCCAATTGGATTCAAGTGCGCCGCGTAGACGGATTAACAGGCTGGTGCGAAAAGAAAAATCTGGTCTTTTATTTCAATACGCGCCCCGCTTCGATTCGACAAAACCTTTTTCCCGGCGTCACTTATCTGTACAAAGACCTCGTCAGTCCGCGCAAAAATAGAATGCACGTCATGGCGGTCGATTTGAAGACCGCCGGTTTGAATTTTCTCGTCACGCCTTCTACAGACGCAAACGGATTTTTATGCACGCGCACAACGTCGAAATTCCTGAAAGACTTCAATTTGTCTTTCGCGGTCAATGGAGACGGATTTACTTATTTAGACGCAACTTACGACCACGCCGCCTACTGTCCCAATGGCGGAGTTCCCGTCAAAGCCAATGGATTTGCAGCCTCGCGCGGAAATATCTATTCGCCGAAGAAAACCATCCAGCCGACCGTTTATATCAACGTAAACAATCAAGTTACCATCAACGGCGCGCCCAAGATATTCAACGCCGTATCGGGAGATCGTTTGGTTGTGCAGAACGGGAAGGTGGTGAAGAATCTCGCGGCGGCAACGCCCGCTCCGCGCACGGCGATTGGATTGAACAGAAACGGACGCTGGCTAATCTTCATAGTCATTGACGGTCGCCAGCCGGATTTTAGCGAGGGCGTGACCTTTCCCGAATTGGCGACGCAACTCATATCCTACGGCGTGTATAACGGCGTAAATATGGATGGAGGCGGTTCGTCGGCGATGGCGATTAGAGGCGTGGACGGGAATCCGCGCGTGCTCAATTCGCCGATAGACCAAAACATCGCGGGCAAAGAGCGCTCAGTGGCAAATCATTTGGGGCTTTTGGTCAAATAAAAACTCGCGGTTAGAGTTCGTAAAAATATTGTTAGCGCCATTGCAAGCGTAGCGAAGCAATCTTCTATTCATAAAATGGAGATTGCTTCGTCGCTCCTCTCCTCGCAATGACGGAAGTTAATAATTTACAAACCCTTAGCGCTTGATAAAAAATCCTGCCCGGACAGCTGGCTGCTGTTTGAGCAGGATTTTTGCATGTAATTTTCCGCCCGCTACCTATTGCCGTAATCCAATTTCGGCAGGGATTTCAAATAAACCCAGACCGCCTTCAACTCATCGTCGCTCATGTATTTATACGAACCCCAGGGCATATACTGCGAGCGCAGCTCTTTCTTCATCGGCGTTTTGCCTGTGCGGATGGTGTTGATAAAATCCGCTTCGCTCCACGTCGGCAAGGCAGAACCGCCGCCAAAGGTGATATTTGGCGCGGGGGGCCAATCGGACGGGAAGCCGGGGATCGCGCCGCCCGACATGGTAAGCCCATGACATACTTTGCAAGACCCCGTGAGGTATTCGCCATATTCGGGCGTAATCCCAACTTCGGGGGCAGCGGGGCGCGCGGTGCTCATCGGAATCAACTCGGCGGGGATAAACGTGATTTGCGGAACGAGCGTCATCACCACGCGCCCCATCAGCGAAACGGAACTGCGCGGCATTGTATTATCCACTGCGGGCATACTCTTGATGTACGCGATGACCGCGCCGAGATCGGCGTCGCTCATAAAATAAAATTCGGTGGACGGCATGAACAGCATCGGCGTTTTATCGGGACGAATCCCGTAGCGGATGCCGCGAACCCAATCCGCGTCTGACATTTCGCGACCGATTCCGCCCGCGCCTTTGGTCAAGTTCCCCGATATGACCAGCCCCACCGCGGGATTATCGAGATAGACCTTGCCTTCGAGTTTTTCGCCGTGGCACGCTTCGCATCCGCGATATTGAAAAATACGTTTGCCAAGCGCAATCGATTCCGCGTCGGTTGGAATCGCAACAACGTCATTCGGCGTTTGATACGCGCGCGTAAAACGCGATTGCGTTTGGAAATACGCCGCAGCCAGCGCAACCAAAAGAATTCCCGCCAATACGGCAAGGATAATCCCCGACCATTTCAAAATTTTTTTCATCCGCTCTCCTTGATATATTATTCAGGTTAACCTCGATTGGTTTACTTTTGATTGTGTCATGCTGAGTAAAATCTCACAGCGCAAAAGAAACGCCGTTCAAAGCGAAAGGAACAAAAGATTCAGCCACGAATTACGCGGATTATCACGGATGGATTTAAAAATTCGCGTAAATTAGTGAAATCCGTGGCGAAAACGGTTTAAAATTCCTTGTTCTTTAGCAACGTAGCGAAACTAGCGCCGTACGCAAGTGCGGGCGAGCATCTCTACGACTGAAATTGAGACCCTTCGCTATCCCTCAGGGCGACAGTTTGTAAGGTAACTTATGTTAACCTGAATATTGTCGCTTGATTGGAGATTGCTTCGGGCAACAGCAATCCCGCCTCACGACGGGATTGTCAATTATTCTCTACTTGCTATTTGCTAATTACGGCTCTTGAATTTCCGCCGCGCGATAGGTATTGTTCATCAACATCGCAATCGTCATGGGACCTACGCCGCCGGGAACGGGCGTGATGAATCCCGCGACTTCCTTTGCCTCTTCAAAATTGACGTCGCCCACTAATCGCTGGAGAGGTTTGCCAGTCTTCTGACTGATCATCTGCACGCCGTCGGGACCGAGTTTTGGGATGCCGTTAATGCCCACGTCAATCACCGCCGCGCCGGGTTTGATCCAATCGCCGCGCACCATCTCCGCGCGACCAATCGCCGCGATGACAATATCCGCATTACGCATGACGGAGGGAATATCTTTTGTGCGCGAGTGAACAACCGTCACCGTGGCGTTTTCTTTTATAAGCAAAAGCGCGGCGGGCATCCCGACGATATTCGAGCGACCCAACACCACCGCATTCGCGCCCGCGATTTTCACGCCCGCTTCTTTGAGCAGATAGATGCAGCCATAAGGCGTGCAGGGAACAAAGAGCGGCTCGCGTCCTTTTTGCGCCAAGCGACCCAGATTAATTGGCGAGAATCCATCCACGTCTTTTTCGATGCTGATGAGTTGCAAAACGCGCTCTTCGTCCAAATGATCTGGCAAAGGCAATTGCACCAAAATACCATGCACTTTGGGGTCGGCGTTCAATTCCTTAATGAGTTTTTCCAAATCCTCTTGCGTAATATCCGCAGGGACGGGGTGGTGATATGAGGTCATCCCCAAATCGGCGCAGGCTTTCTGCTTCATGCTGACGTATGTTGCAGAGTCGATTCGCTCCCCCACCAATACGGTCGCCAAGCCGGGCTGGGACTTTCCCTCAGCGATTCTTTTTGCCACTTTTGCTTTCACTTCGTCGCGCACTTTTTGCGCGATAGCGGTTCCATCAATTAATTGAGCGGTCATGGGCGGTTCTCCTTTTGTGATTTAACGCACAGGAATTATACACCCGCCCGTTTTACGGCGCGGATGTTTTATTGGAGTAAAATCGAAAACTATGAGAGATGGCTCAAATTGGGACGTAATCATCATCGGCGGCGGACCTGCGGGATTCTTCGCCGCGATTCGCTGCGCCGAGTTGAATCCCAAATTGAGCGTTCTCATTCTTGAAAAGGCGAGCCAAACGCTCGGCAAAGTTCTAATTTCGGGCGGCGGAAGATGCAATGTGACTCACGCGTGTTTTGACGCGGCGCAGCTCGTCAATTTCTATCCGCGCGGCGGGAACGAATTGCGCGGCGCGTTCGCCCGCTTTCAGCCTGCGGATACGGTCAAGTGGTTTGAAGAGCGCGGCGTGAAGTTGAAAGCCGAAGCCGATAACCGCATGTTTCCCGTCACCGATTCATCGGAGACAATTGCCGGGTGTTTGCGCGAAGCGGCAAAAAACACTGGCGTAAGAGTCTTGACGGGCGCAAACGTATTGGGCGTGGAAAAAAATTCGCAAGGCAGATTCAACTTGAAGGTCGGGAACGAATCGCGCGATCTTCATCTACAAACAAAAAAGTTATTAATCGCAACGGGCGGAGGCGCAAAATCGCGCGAGATCATAAAATCGCTGGGACATTCCATCGTCGAGCCTGCGCCTTCGCTGTTTACGTTCAACGTCAAAGACAAGCGCATTGACGGGCTGGCGGGCGTGGCGGTTGACGACGTGACGCTAAAAATGGACGCGCTCGCCCAGCGCGGCGCGATGTTGATTACGCATTGGGGATTGAGCGGTCCCGTTGTTTTGAGATTATCTGCATGGGGCGCGCGCGCGTTATTCGAGAAAAATTATCGCGCAACGTTGAGGGTCAATTGGCTGGGCGATTCGTCAATTGAGAAAACTTTAGAAGTTTTGACGCGCAACAAAGAATGGAAAGAGAACGCGCGCAAGAAGGTTGCAATCAATCCGGCGTTTTCGCAAATTCCGTTAAGGTTGTGGAAGCAATTGACCGATTTTGCAGGAGATAAAAACTGGGCGGATTTATCCAAAGCGGATTTGCGTAAACTTGCGGAAGAATTAAGCGCGGGCGAATTTGCCATTCAAGGCAAGGGGCAATTCAAAGACGAGTTCGTCACTTGCGGCGGCGTAAATTTGAGGGAAGTGGATTTCAAAACCATGCAAAGCCGCACGATTGAAAATCTATTTTTTGCAGGCGAAGTTTTGGATATTGACGGAATTACGGGCGGCTTCAATTTTCAATCCGCGTGGACTACAGGGTGGCTTGCGGGAAGCGCGATGGCGCGCTGACTTTGCTTTTGCACAGGGCGCGGGGTCTAGTACCTCTCCAAGTTAAAGATGTAGGGTAGAAAAGGCTCAAATGCTCTGCTTTTACCCTACAACTTAATCAAGTTGAGGTACTAGAGACGCCAACAAGGGGGGTATGAAAAAGACTCTTGTGGGTTATACCTGCAAATCGCAAATACAACTGATTTCCAAATCAGGTATAATGTAAACATGATAAACACTGCATTATCCCGCAAAGCGATTGAAGTCATACTCCAAGATGCCATACAGCGCGACATGACCACTGCGCGCCGCGCCGCGCTCCTTCAAATCCTATGGAATGAACGCTACCTCACTCGCGCTCAGTTAATTATCCGGGCTGAATACAGGTTAGGGCGGAACTGCTTTGGGACATCAGCCTGGGAGGATACTTTCTATCGCGATATGCGTGTTGTAAAGATGGCGTTTCAAGCCTCTGGTTATCTTCTGGAATACAGTCGGAACAGGGAACATCCCGGTTATTATCTACATGGACAACCCGCCTTATTACCCGAATTTAAACGTTTAGTGAGAGCCAGCGCGACGGAAGCGGATCAGCGTCAGATTGATATTTATCAGCAGTTATCCCCAGCATCCCGTTTTCGACAGGGTTGCTCCATCAGCGATACTGCCCGAAACGTGGTTGCATACCGCGTCCGCCAAGAAAATCCAAAACTCACGCTACAAGAAGCCAATCGAATCGCGTTACAGCGCGCATACCTGCCATGAAAAAAGACCAGCCATTGGATATCGTCAGTTTTCTCAAGTTAATCCTTGAAGCGCTTGAAGTTGCCGGAGTTGACTACTTGATTGGAGGCGCAATCGCAGAATGGGCGTGGGGGGAGCCGCGGGCAACCCAAGATCTTGATATCGTCATCAACCTTCCCATCAAGTCCGTAAATAAGTTTTCGAAGGAACTTGAAAAAAGGGATATGCTTGTTCCAGCCGATATTATTCTGGACGCGATGATCGAGGATCGCGCAGATATTCCGCTAAATGCGATTCATATGTACAGCGGCCTCAAAGCGGACATCTATTTGATGCGGGATGGCGACGCGCTTCGGCAGAGTGCGTTTCAACGTCGGGTATTGGTTGATTACGGTCCGCCGATCGGAAAGGTATATGTTCATTCCCCTGAAGACCTGATGCTCTACAAACTCATGTATTTGGGATTGAGCGGGCAACCGAAACATGCCCGTGATATTGCGGCGATTCTTCGGGCAAAAAAAGATCAACTTGATTTTAGATATATCGCAGAATGGGTTGCGCGACTGGGACTGGGTTCTCTTTGGAAGGAAATGCTGGACTGCATTGTGTAGATTATTAATGGAGGTATAGCAATGTGGAACGATCCAATTGTTGACGAAGTGAGAGCAGTTCGCACTGCTCACGCCCAAAAATTTAATTAACGCAAGTTGCCACCTTTACCAGTTTTTTTTAGTTCTTTTGCCACGGATTACACAGATTTTCACTAATTTGAAAAAAAATCCGCGCAAATCGGTGAAATCTGTGGCAAGGGTCTGAGATTTTCTTGCCCAGAAAACATGGTAGCAACTTATAGACAAAGCAAGTAGAAGTCGTACAATAGAGGAATGGCAAAGCGAAAATTCAAACTAACAGAAGCGGAACAGAAAGACCTGCGAAAAGCATATCGAGCCAGTAAAGACGCAGGCACACGCACTCGCTA
>JAQTWR010000113.1 GCA_028689195.1 Anaerolineales bacterium
ACAAATTTCGCCGAATAATTCGTTGCCTTTTTCGCCGGTGCGTTCGCCTGCGATGAACAGCGAAGGCGCGTAGGGGCGACCCGACGAGTCGCCCTTGCTTAATTCATTCAACACAAACGGCGTACCCCACGCTTCAGATTCGCCATTCTCTTGGTTGCCGACCAACATCAACGCGATGTTGGGATACGGCGCGCCAGCTTTGACGACGTCCTTCATCCAAACCAAATAAGTAGCGACGACGGTTTTCATATCCGCCGCGCCGCGACCATAGAGATAATCGCCTTCAATGCGCGGGGTGAATTGCGAATCATCGGGTTCGGGTTCGACCACGTCAAAGTGACCCGTCAAGAGAATAGGCGATTGGGAATCGGCATTTGGGAACGTCGCATAAATTGCAGGGTATTTGCCGTCAAAGTATTTCACATCCAAACCCGCGGTGCGAAGATAATCGTCAATCAACGAACCCGCGCGGTGGACTTCGTCGTAGCGTTCGTTCGGGCAGGCGGTGACGGACGGAATACGAATCAACTGCTGCGCGAGGTCTAAAATTTCAGAAGTTTTATCGGGATACGAAACCTCGACGACAGCCTGCGCGCGCGCGCGGAACTGCATGGGCGCGTTTTGAATCTGGCGCGCCGAGTCGCGTCCGCGCTGCAGAAACTCTGCGATCTTTGCCGCGTCTTCGCCAATCGAGCCATACTCGGACGCGATGCGCTCCACATCGCCTTTGACTTGCGCCTCGCGTTCAAAATGCAATTCCTTCAGAACATCCAACGGGACTTCGTTGCCGTTGCCCAGTTCGTTCTGCAGACGCGCCCGTATCTTTTCGGCGGTGTTGCGCGCGCCTTCGGACATTTCGACGAGCGGGGTCAAATCGCTCCAAAGATTCAGCGCCTCGGCGAGAGGCTTGACTTCGTTGAGCGTCCATTTAAGGAAATCGCGCATGGCAATAGGCTTGCCCGTAAACGGATTTTCAATTTCGGCGCGGAGGGAGAACTTCGCGGCGAGATTTTCGTTGACGCGGGCGCGGGCAATATCCTCGCGGTCGTAGCGAAACGCGCGCGCGAATTTCGCGTCGGAATAGATACGAAGCAGGAGAAGGTGCTTGAGAGTCAGGTTGGCGATGTCAATATCGAGGCTGTGACCGCCGTCATCCACGCGGACTTCGACGCGCCCCATCGGCAAATTGATTCGCGCCATGAGATTCTGCTTTTCGATTTGTAGCGCCATCTCTTCGGCGGGGGTCGCTTCGCCAATCGCGAATAATCCGCGCGCGTAAAGATGCGTGAGCTCGTCGCTCGTGGTGGAGATAATCCGCTCGACGGGGTCGGCAAACGAGCGCGCGCGGACGGGCGTCCAGTTGTTGTTGCCAAAGCGCACGCCGCGCCGCACGAGGTCATACGAGATTTGCAAATAATCGTTATACGAGCGATACAAATCGGGCAAATCAGTTTCGCGCGGATTCGGGAAGGTGAGATTGCGAATCGAATCATGCTCGGTGAGAATCACAGCCGCGCGCCCATCCTTGACCTGCGCCTGCATCGGCGTGGACGCGGCGGTTGCGATGAAGAGACTCGAAAACGCGCGCAAGAGCCGCGTGGCGGTAATGTAAAACTCGGATTTATACTCGTCAACGTGCTGGTTGCCGCGCTCATTTGCAGAGAGGTGCATGAAGTCCCATGCAAAAAGCGGGTCGGGCAGCGACATGTTGGTATGAATGCCGGCTGTCGCAAGCGTATCGCCGTAGAGGTCAACGCATTTTTCGAGATAGCGGCGCTTGGCGATAGCCCAATTTCCGGGAATCGAATCATGTCCGATGGCGGTGAGGAAGAGCAGGTTGCCATGCCAGTAATGCAGCCGCTCGCCAAAGTTGACTCCTGCGCGGTGCAGCGAGTTGATGAGCGAAGCTTCCATGAGACGCGCTTCGTAGATTGCGCCGCGCGGCGTGTAGTACGGGCGCGTCGCCCACTCGACCATCCAGTGAAAGACTTCGAGCTGGCTGAACTGTCCCTGCCAGTGCGGGATGCACTCGGCGCGCAGATAATCTACAAAGGATTGCTGGCTGGGTCCCGCGCCCACCGTGAGCAAGGGACGCAGTTCGTCATCAAGCAGATTCCATTCCTGCTCGAAGCCGTTGAGTCCGCCTTGAGGTTTCTCTTTGGCGGCTTGTTCCACGGCGAGGCGGTATTTGTCGGCGAATTTTTGAGGGTTGAAGGTCATAAATTTTTATACCAAGATGGACAAAGATGAACGAGATATTTTTTAATTAGCGATGTTACGCGCCCTCACCCTGCCCTCTCCCAAAAGGAGAGGGGGAAGGGTTGGGGATGAGGGTGAACTTTGCGTACCAGTTCATTACGAGACTTTTTAACTCTTAAGCGAATTCAATCCTTCCATCAATCGCTTGAACGCGCCTTCGGTTCTTTCGGCGGGAGTGGCGTAAGAGAAGCGCAGCCAGTCATTTCCAAAGGGAGAGAAGAACGCGCCGGGAACGATAGCGACGCCGTGATTTTCGGCGAGATATTGCCCGAGCGGTTCGCTATCTGCCCAGCCCTTGGCATTGATAAACTCGCCGACATTCATAAAGGCGTAATATCCCTTGCCGATGATATGCTGCAACCCGCTTTCGGCGAGCAATTTTTTCAAGACCACGCGGCTAGCGTTGGTCGGCTCAATGATGGTCTTGGCGGCTTCGAGGTATCCCATTTTGTAGGCAACCATTGCAACTGCGAGCGAATAAAACGGCGGGATAACCCCGTGCGACGCGCGCGCGACGATGAATTTGACGACGGCTTCATCCGCGATGAGGTGACAGTTACGGATATTCGATCCGCCCAGCGATTTGGTAATCCCGTCGAGGAACATCAGGCGTTTGCGTTCTTCGGGGGTGAAGTTCTTCAAGAAGGAATTCAAATCCATCGGCGATTCGTCGGTGACGTAGTGATACATCCAATCGAAGAGGACGAACGCCACGCCCGCTTCCAACGCGGCTTTGGCGAGCGAGACTTGCTTCTCGACCGCAATCGTTAACCCCGTCGGGTTATCAGGATTGGTGATGACGATGCCCGCAATTTTTCTGCCCTTCGATTCCGCGAACTTGACGCTCTCGCGGATCGCGTCTTCGGAATACGCCCAGCCCTGCGCGGGGTCGCCGGGCGTCCACAAAACATTTGCGCCCACGCCGTACGGTCCCCAGTTATAGGAAATCCACGGCACGCGGGAGACCATGACAATATCGCCCTGCCGTCCATGACCGAGCGCCATCATCGCCTGATAGGCTTTGATCAGCGCGTCGCGCCCGCCTGCCGTGCCCAACACATTCGCGGGTCCCCACCCCGAAGCGGAATCCAATTTCCAATATTGCTCGATCACAGATTTACGGTAGGCTTCCGTGCCGAAGGGCATATCATACGAAGTGCCATGTTCAATTTGAAGTTGCAAAGCGCGTTCCAGAATCGCTTTTGGCGTTCCGGGCAGCGACGCGCCGCCATCGCCCTGCGAAGCGTCGAAAGTTTTCGCTTCGGGATTCTTTTCCTTGTAAACTTTCAAGGACTTGTTGATGAGGAACATGCGCGAAGGCGGAATATCTGCCATTTGTTTGAGATGCTCGCTGACGGGGACGAGATTCTTTTCGTCAACGGCAAAAACGGGGGCGGCATTTGAAATGGACATAGTGACTCCTTGTTTTCTTCCACGAAATGCGCGTGATACGCTTTGCGCGCTTCATGGACAAATTAAGAAAAACGCCCCGAAGTTCGGGGCGTTTGGTTTGCCTATCTACGATGAATGGACTTGTTCATGTTCACCTGATACACACCAACGCCCCGCAACGGCGCGCGCGCGAGTAGTACGATTGGTATTATTAGTATCTACAAGGGAAAGGCTGAACATCGGGCGCAAGGATACCACCGCAATATTTATGCGTCAAGAAAGAATCTTCGGCGGCGTAATCTCTCGAAATCCTTTCAACGCGTTTTTATGGATTTGAAACGACGCTTTGCGAAAGATCGCTACACGCCGTATTTCTGGATAATTCTCACAAAAATCTGCCGATCTTCGGGGAGGATTTCGCGGATCGCAAAACCGACGTGAAACAAATTCGGCTGGATGTTATCCGCCTTGCACCATTTGGAACGAGCGATAAACACAATATAGGGTCTATCTGCCAATTCGGCGGTTAACTCGAGGCGCAGATAATAATCGCGTTCGACCAAAACCGGCGCCGAGGTTTCCAATTGCAGTCCCGTCGCGCTGACTTCGACCATGTGACCCAGCTGCTCCTGCGAATCATCATCCATAACGCGCAAGTAGAGAATGAACTTTTTTCGTGGCGCTGTTCGTCTCTCGGGCATAAGAATAACTCCTTTATAAAAGATGTCGTTATTATATTACCAAAAAGTTAAGACCCCAAAGGCTTTCAAAAACCTTTGGGGTCTGCAACTCAAATTCCGTCGAAGAGATCGCGCGTCATTTTATGCCTCTCGCCCACCGGCGGATATGCACGCATAAAATCTTCGCGTTCGCCGAAAATCCGCGAGACGAAGCCCATCAGTCCGCGCCGCATTTGCATCCCGCCTTGCGAAGCGTGCGCCGCGCTCGCTTTGTTTTTTTGCTCGGAAACCGAGCGCGTATCTAACCGCACATGCACGGGGAAATCCACTTCGGCGAGTTCCTTTAAGTTAATATCGCCGTTGCGCCCAAACTTGGTCGGGTCTTTTCCAAACAGCGGCATGATGCGCGTGGACGCTTTCAAAAACCAGCGCGGGAAAACCTGATAGTACAACGCGCCCGACTTGAACGGCGCGCCCGCTTCGGGATAAAAATCCGCGTCGTCCGATTTATCAAACGCGAGGACGGTGGCTTTGTGAATGTGAATATGATCGGGATGTTTATACCCGCCAATCGGATCGAAGGTAACAACCGCGTCTGGTTTCAACTCGCGGATGTATTTGACCACCAGCCCCGCGACCTCCTCGACGGGATGATTGATCTGCGCGTTGGGATGTTGGTTGGCGTCCATGCCGGGCATGCCCGAATCGCGATAGCCAAGAAAGAAAACTTCTTTCAATCCCAAATGTTTTGCGGCTTCCATGAGTTCGGCGGTTCGCATCTCGGCGGTGTCTTTATAGCCTTTCAGAAATTCCGCGTCCACCGAGCCAGCCTCGCCGCGCGTCGCGCAGACATAATAGGTGTCGTATCCTTTGTTTGCATAATATGCGAGCGTGCCGCCCAAGCCAAAAGACTCGTCGTCGGGGTGCGCTAAAACTGCCAGTAAAATTTTTGTCATGTTTTCCTCGTAGTGAATAATGGTTAAGCCTGCTTCAAGAATTTTAGCCGTGAATTTCACGAATTCTCGCGGATTTTCAAACCAAATTCGCGTAAATCTGTGAAAATTCGCGGCTAATGGGTTTTGATATTTTTTGTATGTTGCCCTGAGCGACAGCGAAGGGTTTCCGATAAACTCAAAGATTCTTCGCTTCGCTCAGAATGACATTGCATAAAGCGATAATTTAACAGACGCTTGCTCTGCGTTGAAGTTTACCTTATGAATAAAAAAATCCCGCAAGTTTGAAAACCTGCGGGATTTGACATTGGAATACTTTTTACGGCTTATTCGCCGCGCGGAATTTTTTGACCGCTTCGCCCAGAGCCTTGCGCGTTCCGTTCATCGCGGATTTGAGTTCTTCCATCTTTCCGCGCAAATCCTTCAGCGTGGATTTGGCTTTCTCAGCGTCGGTCACTTTGCCGTTCGCGTCGAATCCCTGATGCGAAGCGATAATCCCCTTGGCGCTTTCGTAAATCGGCTTGGCGGTTTTCAGCGCGGCTTTGTAATTATCCAGCGCGGTTTGGACGGCGGTCACATCCTTGCCGTTTGCCTTTGCTTTGTCAATCAATTCTTGTAATTTGGTCAGGCGCGCGTCGCTTTCATCGAACGCCTTGCCGATTTTTTCATAGCGCATCAATTGACGCGCCCAGATTTGCTCCAGTTTTTCATTGGTAAGTTTGGGCGGATTTTCGCCTTGCGCGAACGCGCTGGTTGCGGGAAACGACGCGAAGACGAGAGCGGCGGTCAATACCGCCAAAATCATTTTGTTGAACATGGTTTTCATCGTAAGCCTCCTTTAGGTTACGACGTTATTTTAGACGCGCGGAGTTATGGGCGTGTGGCGCGGATGTAAAAAGGTTGTAAAAACTATCCCCGCCTAATCGCCAGCATGGTGAGATCGTCGCCCAGCGGAATCGACTCGATGAATTCGTTCAGGCGCTCCTCCACTTGCATCAGGATTTCGTCCGCGCTGTGCGGCTGGATGGCTTGAAGCGAGCGCATCAAACGCTCGTCGCCGAATAACTCTCCGATGGGCGAGAAGGCTTCGGTGAGTCCGTCGGTGTAAAGCAACAGCGTATCGCCCGCGCCAAGCGAGATTGTATTTTCTTTCATGTTTGGCTGCGGCACCACGCCCAGCGCTACGGCAGTGCGTGTGAGTTTCTCAATCGCGCCGTTTGACTTCACCCAAAACGGCGGATTATGTCCCGCGTTGACAAAAGCGAAATCGCCGTTCGCGGTATCCAACACGCCATAGACTGCGGTGACAAACATGCCTTGCTGCGTATCGGGCAGCAGTTGATCGTTGACGCGGCGCATCACCGCGGCGGGCGAATCCATTTCGTTCACGGCGGCGCGGATGAGCGTGCGCGTCAACGCCATGAACAGCGCGGCGGGCATGCCCTTATCTGAAACGTCCGCGATGAAAATGCCAAGTTTTTGATTCGGCAATTCGATCACGTCGTAAAAGTCGCCGCCCACCTGACGCGCCGTGCGCCAACGCGCCGCGAATTGCCACGCCGAAAGTTGCGGCAGCGATTGCGGAATAAAAGTCTGCTGAATTTGACGCGCCAATTGCGCTTCGGTTTCGAGGCGTTCGCGCACGACCATCTCTTGTTGCAGCAAATCGTTTTGAATGGCGAGGGCGGCTTGCTGCGCAATGCCGTTGATGATCTCGATGCGGCGCGCGCGGAATCTTTGTCCGTGTTCGGATTCTTGAATCAACATCACGCCGAAAGTATCGTTTTTGATGGATAGCGGCGCGGCGATTAAGAGCTGCGCGGCGTCGAGCGCTTCCGCTTCGCTGCCGGGTTCGGGCTGGATTTGCAGCCACGAGGCAGGATTCGCATCGGGATTCAGGGCATGAATTACGGTTCGGTTTTCGTCGCGCGTCATATCCAAAAGCGGGAACAAACCCGACTTAAATTCAATTTCGGTCAGCGCGGATTCTTCGTCCGCTGAAAATCCAAACGACTGCGAAGCCGCGAAAACTTCGCGCAGAGAATCCCAGCGATATAAAGCCACGCGCTGAACGCCTACCAAAATCGGCATAATGCGGACAATCGAAGCGAGAATTTCATCGAGGTCGTTCAGGCTGACCACCGCCTGCGCAACCTGCAACAACGCCGCAGAAGCATACGCCTGCTCTTGCGCGGAATCATACAGGCGCGCATTTTCAATCGCCACAGAAGCGTAACTGGCGAGCGTGGCGGTGATGGCTTGCGCCTCGTGACCGTAACGCCCCGACGTGTGGTGCGAAAGCATCAGCACGCCCAGCGAGCGGTCGCCCACGCGCAAAGGCGCGGCGATGGACGAATAATTTTGTTCATAACCGGCGGTAAGACCCGAGGGCCAGAGCGGCTCGTCGGCGCGGCGGATAATGGGAACATCGGACATCAACGATTCCGCCATCGCGTAAATCGAATCAGGATTGGCAACGCACACGCTTTCGAGTTCGCCCGCGTCGGCGCCATGCACGTCGGCAAGACATAAGTCGCCGTCATCCAACAGCCAAATTGCGGAAATATCAATCGGCAGGTTGCGCTCCA
>JAQTWR010000114.1 GCA_028689195.1 Anaerolineales bacterium
GTCATGTCGCTGAGTACGCCGCCGCCCAAAGCGACGACGGTACTTTTGCGATCCAGCCCGTTTTCGAGAAAGGCTTTCCACAACGCGGAAATCGTTTGTAAATTTTTGTGTTCTTCGCCCGCAGGAATCACAATGGATTTATCCGTTTGCAAAACCGCTTTCATTTTTTCAAGATGAAACTTTGCCACGTTTTCGTCGGTGACGATGATGTTCGCGTAGATCAGGCTTGAAGCCTGATCTACGCGAACATCATATTCTCCCATCGCGGAAAGGTGATGTCTGCCAAGAACAACCTGCGCTTGATGCGCGCTTTGCTCGGCGGATTTTTCGTCCACGCGAATTTGCAATGGAAATGAGCCGTAATGTTCGCCGCGCTTCGCAAGCATAGAAATTAACTTGTCGCGCAAGTCGCCCGCGAGTAATGGGCGTTTGTTTGCGTCGTTGTTTAATCTTTGCAGCAGCGTATCTAATTTTGCTGTTAGCAAAATAACCTTGCCGTTGCTTTCTGCAAAGGCGCGGTTTTCATCGCGCAGCAATGCGCCGCCGCCGAGAGCGACAACCGATTCCCTCACTCCTAGCCCCTCTCCTGAAGGGAGAGGGGAATTAATGGATTTCAACGCCGCGGATTCCAAATCACGAAACGCGGATTCGCCTTGCGTTTCCATAATTTGCGGAATGGTCGTTCCCGCGTTTGTCTCGATAACCTTATCAAGGTCAATGAAGGGCAATTTAAGATTGCGCGCCATTACCTGCCCGATGGTAGATTTGCCTGTCCCTGAGGGACCGTAGAGGAAGATGTGCATAGAGTATCTCCAAGATGACAGTCGCTTTTAAAGCGACTGTCATCTTATGTTATTCCCAAAATACATGCGGCATATTATCCATTGATAAATCTTCGAGCGCGGCTTTGCGTAATGTTTCAAAGCGCGGCTTCATTTCGTCGAGCGAGTCGCCGCCGAGTTTTTCGATGAGCGCGTCGGCTAGGACAAATGCGGTCATCGCTTCAAGAATCGGCACGGCGCGGGGGACAGGACAAAAATCGGAACGCTCGTATTGGGTGGGAGATTCTTGTTCGCTGGCGAGGTCAACGGTTTGTTGAGGCGTGAGCGTCGTCGCAATCGGTTTCATCGCGGCGCGAATGATGATGGGTTCGCCATTGCTTATTCCACCTTCAATACCTCCCGCTCGATTGCTCTTACGCATTACGGATTGCGTATTACGTGATTCGTGATGCGTAATCCGTAATTGAATTGGGTCGTGCGCCTCCGTTCCCAATCGTTTTGCATTTTCAAACGCGTCGCCGATTTCGATTCCTTTGATGGCTTGCACCGACATAATCGCCAGCGCGAGTTTGGCTTCGAGGCGTTTGTCCCATTGAACGAAACTTCCCAAGCCGACTGGAAGATTGAGCGCGACGATTTCGATCACGCCGCCCAAAGTATTTTTTCCGTGAATCGTTTTTTCGATTTCAGCGCGCATTTGATTCGCGGAGGCTTCAATTGGGCAGCGCACATCCGATTCTTCGGCGCGGGTGAAGCGTTCTTCAAAGGGCATGTCGCCAAAATCGGTTTGGATTTCGCCAATGGACGAAACATATCCGCCGACGATGATTCCAAATTGCGCGAGGAAATGCTTGCAGACCGCGCCCGCCGCGACGCGCATGGTGGTCTCGCGCGCGGACGCGCGTTCAAGCGCGGGACGCAAATCCCTGTATCCGTATTTGACCGCGCCCGTTAAATCCGCATGGCCCGGACGCGGCGCGGTCATTGGCTCGACGGCTTTGCCTTTCCATTTGACATGATCCGCGTTTTCAACGAGCAAGGCAATCGGCGCGCCCGTAGTTTCGCCAGCCATTACGCCGCCGAGAATTTGCGCCGCGTCCTTTTCGATTTTCATGCGCCCGCCCGAGCCATATCCCTGCTGACGGCGGGCGAGTTCTTTGTTGATGATTTCAGTTGTGAGGGGAAGTCCCGCGGGGATTCCATCGAGAATTGTTGTGAGCGACGGTCCGTGGGATTCGCCAGCGGTGAGAAAGCGTAGGGGCATAAAATCTCCAGTTATCAGTGAACAGTGATCAGTTGTCAGCGGCGTTTCGTAGAATTTCACGCGGCGGGTTTTGACCCGTCCAAAGTTCAAAAGCGAGCGCGGCTTGTTCGATCAACATGCCGAGTCCCGTTGTGGCGGAGCATCCTTGCGCGCGCGCATCTTTGACGAGTTTTGTCTCGCGCGGATTGTAGACCAGATCATATATTACGGCGGCTTTATTCAAAATAGCATTTTCTGGAAGCGGTGAAGTTTCAATGTTGGGCGTCATGCCAAGCGGGGTGGCGTTGACGAGAAGGTCGAAGGTCGAAGGTCTAAGGTCTTCATAACCTGTAACTTGTAACTTGTAACCTGCAAACGTATTTATAAGTTGTTGAGATTGCTGAAGTCGTCGTGCGGTAATCGTAACGCTCCAACCGTCATTGAGTAAAGCAAAAACGACGGAGCGCGCCGAACCTCCAGCGCCAAGAATCAAGGCTGAAGGCTGAAGGATGAAGGATGAAAAATCAAAATTCTTTTTTAGGTCAGATAAAAAACCTTGGGCGTCAGTGTTATCGCCGATGAGTTTGTTTTCGCGGAGATAAATTGTATTGACCGCGCCGATGGATTTTGCGGTGGCTGTTAATTCGTCGAGTAAAGGGATTACATTTTGTTTGTGCGGAATGGTAACGTTGAGTCCGTGAATTTCGCCAGCGCGGACGCGGGCGAGTAAATCATTCAATCCTTGATGATCGTCGGGGCGGATGGGGAATAGGGAATAGTCGCCTTGCAATCCACAGGCTTTTAGCGCGGCAGAATGAATCTTAGGCGAAAGGGAGTGTCCGAGCGGATAACCGATTAATCCCAAGTGAAAGGATGAAGGATGAAGGGTGAGGGATGAAGACATTAGCGCAATGTTTCTAAAACTTCAAAATAATTTGGAAAGGTTTTGGAAACGCAAGATGGATTTTCAATCGTCACGCCGTCGAAGCGCAAGCCGATTAATGAGAATGCCATTGCCATGCGATGATCGTTGTAGGTTTGAATGTTGGCAGGTCTGAAAGTTTGACATGGATATATGGTCATGCCGTCTTCGTGTTCTTCCACTTGCACGCCGAGATGCGTCAACTCGGCGCAAGTTGCGTGAACGCGATCTGTTTCTTTGACTCGCGCCGAGGCAATGCCGCGAATTCTGGTTGGCGAATTTGCAAACGGCGCAATGACCGCGAGCGTTTGGGCGGTATCGGGGATGTCGCGCATGTCTATGTCGAGACCGCGTAAGGGCGAGTGACCAGTGACCAGTAAACAGCGATCAGTTTCGGTTACAGAACATCCCATTTGTTGAAGAACGTCCAGAAAGGCAATATCGCCTTGAACGGATTTGCGCGAGATATTTTCCACGCGGACAGTTCCTCCGCAAATGGCTGGCGCGGCGAAGAAGTAGGACGCGGCGGAGGCGTCAGACTCTATGGAGTAATTGGTGATTGGTAATTGGTAATTAGCGATGGGGACAGAGAATGATTGATAGCCGTTGCGTTTAACTTCCACGCCGAAATCTTTCATAATGGAAATGGTCATGTCCACGTAAGGCTTGGAATTTAATTCTGTGGAAAGCGTGATTTCAATTTCGTTTTGCGCGTAAGGCGCGATCATTAATAGCGCGGATAAAAATTGAGATGAAATATCGCCCGCGATTTTTGTTTTGCCGCCGCGAAGTCCATTGGCAATGATTTTTACAGGCGGACAAATTTCTGAATTCTGAATTCTGAATTCTGAATTCAGAAATGGTTGGATGTCGCATCCCAACTGCGCCAGCGCATCTACCAAATCTCCAATGGGACGTTCTCTCATGCGCGGCTCGCCGTCCAAAATATATTCGCCGTTGCCAAGCGTAAGAAACGCGGAGAGGAATCGCGCGGCGGTGCCTGCGTTGCCGATGAAGAGTTCCGCTTTGGTTGCGGGGATTTTTCCGCCGAGTCCCGTCACGGTCATTTCGTGATTGACTTCGTCGAGTTGAATATCAAAGCCTAAAGTTTGCAAAGCCTTCGCAAAATAGCGCGAGTCGTCGGAGAAGAGCGCGTTGGCTAAATGCGTGGTTCCGTTTGCGAGCGAGGCAATCAACAAGGCGCGGTTGGTCAGCGATTTGGAGCCGGGCACGCGGACGGTGGAATTCAGCGGATGTGTAATAGGGGCGATGTACATAAGGATGAAGGATGAAAAGGTAATCAGTAATTAGTAATCAGTTTTCGGCGTTTAGTAATGTTTTGTAGGATTGTTGAGATTTGTTTAAGATGGCTTCAAGTTTGGCGTAATTGTTGGATGATAGCGCAGATTCAATTTCTGCCAATTGATTTTGCATTTCATGCAAGGCATTCAAAACGTTTTCTTGATTTGATTGTAATACGCCGAGCATCATGGATGAGGATGTTCCCGCAAGCCTGCTGGTGGATTTGAAGCCGGGTCCAATGAATGACGCGACATCGTTTAGCGTTGCCAATGCCAGCGCGGACGAAATCAAAAACGGCAAATGACTTGTAGATGCGAGGATGCGGTCATGTTCGGCGGCTTCGAGAATTTTTGCTTTTGCGCCAATGGCTTCGATGATTTGATGCGCGGCGGATAATGCGCGCGGCGATGTTCGTTCTAATGGCGTCAGCAAAAACGGCGCGGCGTAATATAAAGTCCGTTCGGCGTTTGCCAGCGAAAGTTTTTCCTTGCCGCAGATGGGATGTCCGCCGATGGGGTCGAAATTTTTCGGCAGGCGCGACATGGATTCAACAATGAGACGTTTCGTTGAACCCATGTCCATAACGACGCAGGGATTTTTTGTGAAGGTCGGCAAATTCTCAAGCAGAGTCAAAATTGCGGGGACGGGCGCGGATAATATAACGAGATCAACTTCGGGGAGCAGCGCGGCGGGATCGCTTGAGGCATAGTCCACAATTCGCTGCGAGAGAGCCAATTCGAGGGTGGCAGAATCCGCGTCGATTCCGTAAATGGCGGCGCACTTTCCGCGTAATCCCAACGCCAGCGAACCGCCCATCAATCCCAATCCGATGATGGCGATTTTGGAGTTGGCGAGGGTAAAGTTCGAATCGTCCATGTTGGTAATTGGTAATTGGTAATTACGAATTACCAATTACCAATCCCCGATCCACCGCTTCAGCAACGGCTTTGATTTGCTTGACCATTTTCGCGAAGGCTTCGGGCGTGAGCGATTGCTTGCCGTCAGAGATGGCGTGCGCGGGGTCGTTGTGTACTTCGACGATAATGCCATCCGCGCCCGCCGCGACGCCCGCTTTGGCGACGGCGGAGACAAACGCAGAATCGCCGGTGGAGTGGGAAGGATCGAGAATAACGGGAAGGTGCGTTAATTTTTTGAGAACGGGAATGGCGTTGATGTCGGTGGTGTTGCGCGTGGCGGTTTCAAAGGTGCGGATGCCGCGCTCGCAAAGCATGACGCGCGTGTTGCCGCCGCTGATGATGTACTCGCTCGCCATGAGCATTTCTTCGATGGTGGCGGACATGCCGCGTTTGAAAAGTACGGGCGTGCGCGTTTCGCCAATGGCGCGGAGCAAATTGAAGTTTTGCATGTTGCGCGCGCCGAGTTGAAAGACGTCCACATATTTGGTCATCATTTCGATTTGTGAAACCGCCATCACTTCGACGACGAGCGGCAAGCCTGTTTTCTCGCGCGCTTCCGCCATGTATTCGAGACCTTCTTCGCCGAGACCTTGAAACGCGTACGGCGATGTGCGCGGCTTGAATACCCCGCCGCGAAGCGCGTTCGCGCCGCCTTCTTTTACGGCTTGCGCGATTTCAAGAATCTGCGCGCGGGATTCTACCGAGCAAGGTCCGGCGATAATCGGAATTTCTGTTGCGCCGATGGAAAAGCCGTCAAGTTGGAAAATTGAATCCTGTTCGTGGAATTGACGCGATGCAAGTTTATACGGCTTGGAAATTCTTTGAACTTCCAATACGCCGGGCAGCGCTTCAAATTCTTCTTTGAGAACGTAATGTCCATCGCCGACCGCGCCGATGATGGTTTGTTCAACTCCGAAGATGGGATGGGAGGTTAATTTGTGTCTTTCAATTTCGGCAATCACCGCGTCAATTTGTTCGCGCGGCGCGCCCGGGTGCATGATGATCATCATAAGGGACTCTCCAAATTAGAATATGCGGTAGTGGGTAATTGGTAAATAGTAATTACCAATTACAACTTACCAATTACTACAATTTTTCACGCGATACGGAAGCCAAGCTTCTTCCCATAATCTGCGCGATTTGACCGACTTGTTTAACCATCGCGGCGAAGGCTTCTGGCTTCAAAGATTGCTTGCCGTCAGAGACTGCGTGCGCGGGGTCGGGGTGGACTTCAACGATAAGCCCGTCTGCGCCGGCGGCGACTGCGGCGCGCGCGACTGCGGCGACATAGTTTGCATGACCTGTGGAATGAGACGGGTCGAGAATCACGGGCAGGTGAGTCAAATGCTTCAAAACGGGAATCGCGTTGATGTCGGTGGTGTTGCGCGTGGATGTTTCAAACGTGCGGATGCCGCGCTCGCATAGCATCACGCGCTGATTGCCGCCCGCCAAAATATATTCGGCAGACATGAGCAGTTCTTCGACCGAAGCGGACAATCCGCGTTTGAGTAGAACCGCCGTGCGCGTTTCGCCGATGGCGCGCAGCAAATTGAAGTTTTGCATGTTGCGCGCGCCGACCTGAAACACGTCCACATATTTGACCATCAAGTCCACTTGAACCTGCGACATAATTTCAGCGACGATGGGCAGTCCCGTTTTTTCGCGCGCTTCGGCGAGATATTCGAGTCCTTCTTCGCCGAGTCCTTGAAACGCGTAAGGCGACGTGCGCGGTTTGAAGACTCCGCCGCGCAAAGCGGATGCGCCCGCTTCTTTCACCGCGATGGCAGTTTCGATAATCTGCGAGCGGCTCTCCACCGAACACGGTCCCGCGATGACGGCAATCTCGTCCCCGCCGACGGTGAATCCATCCAACGGAAGAACCGTGTTTTCAGGGTGGAACTGACGCGACGCGAGTTTGTACGGCTGCGTAATGCGCTGGACAAGGTCTACGCCGTCCAAACCTTCAAATCGTTCGGTGGGGATGCTGTGCGTCTCGCCGATTGCGCCGATAATCGTCGCTTCGACTCCCTGCGAAAGATGGACGGCGAGTCCCATCTCTTTGATTTGCGCGATCACCGCTTCGGTTTGCTGCGGCGTGGCGTTGGTTTTCATTATGATCATCATGGTGGTTTTCTCCTAAAAAAATTCAGGTCAAAGGTCAAAGGTCGAAGGTCGCAAGTTAACTTTTGACCTTTGACTTTCGACTAAATTATTGAGCCGCAACCAAATCGGGTCGCAACTTGACCGCGTCGCGTAAATACACATGCGTGATTTTGCTTTGCGGCATATCGGTATTCCAATGAACGAGAACGCGAATGACGCGCGGCAAACTGCCGGGGACGGGAATCTCTCTCGCGCACATCATCGGGACTAATCCCCATCCCATTTGACGCGCCGCCTGCGCGGGAAACGTGGAGACGAGATCGGCAGTCACGGTAAATAACGCGCTGCCCACGTCTTCGGGATTCATCGTTGCGTTTGCTTGCAAAATCGCTTCCAGCAATTCCCGCGTGGCTTCGAGAATTATTTCAGGTTCGTCAGATGCGACGGTAGTCGCGCCGCGAATTCCACGAACTGACATTGATTGCTCCTTGTATTCCCTTCTCCCTTTGGGAGAGGGGCTAGGGGTGAGGGAAAATAAAAAGAGCGACGCCGTTTGGCGTCGCTCTTTAGTTACAGAGTATTCT